>CAZKMH010000157.1:2459-8059 GCA_964553395.1 uncultured Rikenellaceae bacterium
CCTGTTGTTCTCGGTTGATCATGTGTCCCTCGGTCACTCATATTTTTTAGCCAGGCATGGCATAATTGATACGACCACCAGGTCTTTCCGGCTGATTCCTAATTTACCGGCAAAGTAGCTTTTTGCTATTGCGCCGAACATCTGCTGGGGTGATTTGGCTGTAGAAGGCACATCCTTCAGATCGGGAAAGTATTCCTCGAAGAAATTGACCCAGCCGGGGCAGCATGATGTAAGAATCGGGATCCGCGCAGTTGTATCGCCCTTCAGATGCCTGTTCAACCGGTCGAGGAGTTCAGTTCCCTCTTCCATTATTGTAAGGTCGGCTGCAAAATCGGTGTCAAAAATATAGTCAAATCCAAGTGATCTCAACGCGGTAACCATTTTGCCCGTGACAAGTGTTCCGGGTTCCATACCGAACATTTCGCCGAGAGCTGCTCTCACTGCAGGGGCTGTCTGGACAACAACCGTTTTGGTCGGGTCGGCAAGTGCACGGAGTACTTCGGGTGTATTGTCAACCTCTGTAAGAGCTCCCGTTGGGCATACTGCAACGCACTGGCCACAATATGTGCATGTTGAATGCTCCAGATTCTGCTCGAAAGCAGGGGCAACCGCTGCCATGAATCCGCGGTTGACAGCTGACAGGGCGCCAACAGTTTGTACCGTATTGCACATCATTTCACAGCGGCGGCACATAATGCATTTGTCAAGGTCCCTTTTAATTGAGGGTGATGTATCGGGTTTGTAAGTTGACATTGCAGCATATTCAGCACCGGGAATATCCCTGATACCGAGCATATGAGCCATACTTTGCAGGTCGCAGTTGCCCGATTTTGCGCAGACCAGGCAATCCTTCGGATGATCCGACAGGATAAATTCCATAACAGTCCGCCTGGCGTTCAGGACCCTGGGCGTGTGTGTTTTTACTACCATGCCGTTTTCGCAATTGGTGGAGCAGGAGGGAGGAAGGTTACGCCTGCCCTGAATTTCAACAACGCAAATCCTGCAGCCTCCGGGCTTATTTTCAATGTTCAGATCGTGCAGCTCCATGTAGCACAGTGTTGGAATATTGATCCCGAGTTCTTTGGCTGCCTTATATACTGTAGTACCCTTAGGTACTTCAATTTCTTTATTATCAATATAGAGCTTTACTGTTTCCATCACTTTTTAATTAATTGACATAAATAGCATCAAACTTACATTTCTCTTTACATGCCCCGCATTTTATACAGATTGCAGGATCGATATGATGAATTTCTTTCCTTTGACCCGAAATTGCATTGACCGGACAAACCCTGGCGCATGCGGTGCATCCGACACAGTTTTCAGCATTAACAATATACACCATGAGATTTTTGCATTCACCCGCAGGACATTTCTTATCAGTAACGTGTGCTACATACTCATTCATAAAATTATCAAGTGTGGACAGTACGGGATTTGGTGATGTCTGACCTAATCCGCAGAGAGCTGTATCTTTAATGACAAGGCTCATATTTCTCAGCCTGTCAAGATCGGCCGGAGTACCTTTGCCATCGCAGATATGGTTCAGCAGTTCATAAAGACGTTTGTTCCCGATTCTGCAGGGGGAACATTTCCCGCACGATTCATCAACGGTGAACTCCAGAAAGTACTTTGCGATGGAGACCATGCAGTTATCTTCATCCATCACTATCATACCGCCTGATCCCATCATGGAACCTTCTGCCACAAGATTGTCAAAATCAATAGGTATGTCAAGATGCTTTTCAGTCAGACATCCTCCTGAGGGACCACCTGTTTGAACAGCTTTGAATTTCTTCCCGTTTTTAATTCCTCCTCCTATTTCAAAGATTATTTCTCTCAGTGTTGTTCCCATCGGAACTTCAACAAGACCCACATTATTAATCTTACCGGCAAGGGCAAAAACTTTGGTACCCTTCGATTTTTCAGTTCCGATTTTACTGTACCATTCCGCACCCTTAAGAATTATTACAGGTATTGCGGCAAAAGTTTCAACATTGTTCACATTGGTGGGCTTGCCCCTGAAACCGGCCTCGGCCGGGAATGGTGGCTTGATTGTCGGTTCTCCGCGAAGACCCTCCATTGAATGGATCAATGCAGTTTCTTCCCCGCAAACAAATGCCCCGGCGCCGTACCTGAGAGATATGTCAAAATTAAAGCCTGTACCGAAAATATCATTTCCGAGCAGGCCATAATCCTTTGCCTGTGCGATGGCAATCTTAAGCCGCTGTATTGCCAGCGGATATTCAGCCCTTATATAAATAAGACCTTTTGAAGCTCCGATGCTGTATCCGCAGATAGCCATTGCCTCAAGAACCGAGTGTGGGTCACCTTCAAGTACGGAACGGTCCATGAATGCACCCGGGTCACCTTCATCGGCATTGCACACCACATACTTCTCATCTGATTTATTCTTGTTGGCGAATTCCCACTTAAGACCGGTCAGGAATCCGGCGCCGCCACGGCCTCTTTGCCCTGAATCCCTGACAAGCTTGATCACCTGTTCCGGGTTCATTTCAGTCAGCACCTTGCCAAGGGCAAGATAGCCGTCACGGGCAATATATTCATCAATGTTTTCAGGATTGATCACTCCGCAATTCCGGAGCACTATCCTCAGCTGTTTTTTGAATATACCCTTATGTTCATGTTCATTAATTACTTCTTTAGTCACCGGATCATGGTAGAGAAGATGTGTTACTTTTCTTCCCTTAATTATGTGCTCATCAACGATCGTCTGCGCATCCTCCGGTTTTACACCTACATATAAAGTATTGTCAGGCAGAACTTTTACAATCGGGCCGTGTTCGCAAAAGCCAAAGCAACCGGTAACAATTACCTGAACGGTTTCCGATAATCCCCTGGCTTCAAGCTCATCCCGTAAATTCCAGACAATAGCATCACTTTCAGAAGAGTGGCAGCTGGTGCCGCCACATACCAGAAGATGCTTACTGTATTTTGACATATCCTATCCTCCTATTATTTAGAATCGATTGTTTCGTAATTCACAGGAATGATCCCATCAACAAGCTCACCTGTTTTGATGTACTTTTCTATAATCTGATCTGCTCTTTTCAGATCCACATAACCGAAAACAACCGGGTCCTGTCCGGGAAGCTTAACTTCAATAGTTGGTTCGGCATAGCAGTAACCCATACAACCGGTCGGGGTGACAATTCCCGGAATATTTCTCCTCTCAAGTTGTTCCAGGAAAAAATCCATGACAGCTTTTGCTCCGGAAGCAAGACCACAGGTTGCAGTCGCAACTTTCACCTGGATATTTTGCCCGGGATCAGCTGCATTCTTCATTCCGCCCAGTCCTTTTTTAATTTCTTCGCGTTTCCTGGACAGATCCGCGAGTGACTTGATTCGTGACATGTTCCTAATTATTAGTTTAATTCAAATTAATGTGCCTGGTATGGTTAATCTCAAAAATTAATAAAAATCGGTTTTGCTGCAAATAAAATCAATTTCAGAATCAGCAGTTATGAGAATTGTCAGTACTAGTGTAAAATCTCCAGCTGGTCACGTGTCAAAACGGGAGGCAACGGTAAAACCTTAACCTTCTTTCACTTCTTTCTATATCACAGATAATCACCATGTTCTCTGCAAAATCATTTTCAATGCTTCAAAATATGTTTAAAATTATCGCAAAGTTAAAATTTAATTGTGAAATAATTAACAATGTTATAAAAATAACAATATTTTAAAATGATTATAAATAAAGCCTGATTAGAAATGTGAACTCAAGATAATGTTAACTGAAAAACAACCGGTTTAAACTATAAATATGCGGTGATTTTTACAATCACCGGAGATTTCTGAATTCTGAACCTGACTTCCATTTTGGAAATGAATCGCCGTTTGCCAGTTCGAAGCCTATCATGAAGGCAAGGCGCGTATCTTCGGCAATTCCTTCAAGATTCCATTTATCCGCTTCATAGTTGTCTGCCGGACGGTGGTAACGGTTTGCGATATAATCCTGTTCCATCTGTGCCGCCCATTCCTTTCCAAACTCCCTGCTTTCAACATTGCCTCTGGCGAATAGGGAAGGAACTCCCTTTTTAGCAAAAGGAAAGTGATCGGACCTGAAATACATCCCGGTATGTGAATTCGGATCACCGGTTATATACCTGTCCTGTTCAGCAGCCGCCTTCCCTGCCAGGTCATCAAGGTCTGACTGGCCGAGTCCTGTTATCATGACATCCCTCATTCTGCCGATGGGAAGCATAAGATCGTTGTTCAGGCAGGCAACTGTTTTTTCGATTGGTATTGGCGGGTTCTCAGTATAATACTTTGATCCGGCAAGTCCCTGCTCTTCCGCAGTCGGAAATAGAAGGACGATACTTCTTCCAGGTTTCTTTTTCAGGCCTGAAAAGGCTTTTCCTATCGCCAGGGCCCATGCCATTGAAGTACCGTTATCGACTGCCCCGTTATAGATCGAATCGCCGTTTTCTGGCTCGCCGATGCCGAAATGGTCCCAGTGAGCTGTATATATAATACATTCATCAGATCTGCTGCCGCCCTTCAATATCCCCGCAACATTCTTTGACTTACTGTATTTGATTCTGTTCCTGATTGATAATGAAATTTTCATATCGAGAGGGAATCCCTTAAATCCTTTTTTACAGGCTTCTGACCTGAGGTCACTTATGTTGAGACCTTTTTCTTTCATAAGTATTTCCGCTGACCCGGCAGTTATCCATCCGGTGAACTGACAGCGAGGTGAACCGGTGCCTTCAGACAGCTCGTACAGATTCTGGTTTAGGGAACTCTTCCTGGGTACCATAAATGAATATCCTGCACCTTTTGTCTCGTGAATGATCAGTATTCCCTGTGCTCCCTGCCTGGCAGCTTCTTCATATTTATATGTCCACCTGCCGTAATATGTCATCTCCGTTCCCTTGAATAGGGAGGAATCGCCTGTATATAATCCCGGATCATTTACCATCACCAAAACAGTCTTCCCCCTGACATCCAGTCCGGCGTAATCGTTCCAGCCGTATTCGGGTGCAACAATACCGAAGCCTGCGAATACCATCCCGGAACTTTCTATGACCACCCCTTCTTCTTCCAGAGGAGAGATTATTGCAACATCATCGGGCGCGTTGAACCTGAAGGTTGATTTTCCTGATTTAACCTCAATGTCACCGACTGAAGAGTTAATCTCAACCATTGGTACCTCCTGAAAATAGCTGCCGTTAAAAGCCGGTTCAAAGCCAATCTTCTCAAGCTGGCCAGCCAGGTAATTTACAGTAATCTCCTCACCTTCAGTGAAGGGTTCCCTTCCCAAAAAACTGTCCGACCCGAGGTCTTTAATATGCATTTCCAGATCCGAAATGGTTATGCTTTCCATAGCTTTGTCACGATCGGAGTTTACGTTTGTGCAAGAAGAGAGCAAAAATGCTGATATTAACAGTGGATAAATTTTGTTTAGCATGGCAGGTATTATTAGATTTTATCTTAAGATGACATTTCCAAGCAGTACCCTCCCGCTTTTCCAGTAGGCCCTGAAATAGGGGTCATCAGTGATATACACAACTTCACCTGATCCCACCCTTTCCGATCCGATTACCAGGGTATTCTTCACCTTTTGCCTGAAC
>CAZKMH010000158.1:0-8054 GCA_964553395.1 uncultured Rikenellaceae bacterium
AACCACCTCCTCGATATTGTGGTTTGCAATAAAATCACGTGTTTCTCCGTCGAGAATGTCAGCTAACCTCGATTGTGCACCCCTTTCGTCAGTGAGTCGTATAAAAAACTGAAGCGGATCAGTGATTTGCCAGCGTGCATAGGTGTCAACAAAGATGAATTTTTTATCCTTTGTCGGAACCTGATTGGGATCTCCGTCCCATTCCATGTACCTTTTTTCAAAGTAGTTTGTATTTTGTATGAAGGGTACCTTGATTTTCAGTCCCGGTGTGGTCTTAGCTTCGCCGACAGGTTTTCCGAACTGGGTGATAACAACCTGTTCTGTTTCCTTTACCATAAAAACTGTTTCGAAGAGCAGGATCAGGGCAGCAACTACAACTGCGATCTGAATTATAAATTTTTTGTATTGCATGATTACAGTGTATTATTTGCTTTTCATTTGCATCTGAAGAAGCGGAAGTACATTGTTCCCTTCTTCATCGGTGATAATCTTATTCCCCAGTTTTGGGATCACGCTTTGCATTGTTTCGAGGTATATCCTTTGCTTCGTTATCTCCGGTGCTTTAATATACTCCCTGTAAAGAGCATTAAACCGGGTTGCTTCTCCCAGAGCATTATTCACACGTTCAGCTGCATATCCTTCGGCTTTCTGGATAGTTTCCTCTGCCTGTCCCCTTGCCCTGGGAATGATTTTGTTGTATTCCGATCTGGCCTGGTTGATCAATGTCTCCTTTTCCTGCTGTGCCTGGTTTACCGCATTGAAAGCATCTTTTACCGATTCTGGCGGATTCACGTCCTGTAAAATCACCTGCTCTATTTTAATCCCCAGCAAATACTCCACACATAACTTTTGGATTTCCTGGTGAACAATTGTCGCTATTTCAGCCCTGCCAACAGTCAGCACCTCGTTTACTGTACGATCGCCTACGATCTGCCGCATAATTGCTTCTGAAATATCGCGCATTGTGGTTACCGGCTCCCTGACTTTAAACAGAAACTTATAGGGATCATCTATACGATATTGAACCACCCACTCAACATCGGCAAGATTAAGATCACCAGTAAGCATTAACGATTCATCCCTGGTTCCGGACTTTGTATACTGTGATTTAATTCCGCTGGAGATAGTGCGAAAACCAAATTCCTCCTTATGCTGTCTTTCCACGGCTACCTTATAGACTCTTTCAAGAACCGGTAATTTCATATGTAATCCTGGTTCCTCAGTGCGGATATACTTTCCGAACCGGGTAATTACACCGACAGCTTCCGGTCTGATCTGGAAAAATGTCAGCAGAAGCAGCACAATCAGGGAAATTCCAAGTATAAAATATTTGAAATAAGGTATATATTTCTCCCATCCTGGTGACCTGCCGGTTTTAAATGATTGGTTATAATCCATTTTCTGTCAATATGTTAATTATTGGCCAATGACTTTAATAAGTTTACCCGCCTGGACATTATCAGTGAGTTCCATGTTGTTGAGAAGGGCAAGTTCCTCCATTTTTGCCTGCGGGACCCCGTAATAAGTAAAAGCATTGGCGAGTGTTCCGGTCTTTACAACCTTCTTAATAAGAACTTTTGTCGGATTGACATTTAATTTAGATGCCTCGGTGAGCCTGTTAAATGTTTTCATAGAGGATTCAAAGGCGCTGATGTATTTTGAGAAGTTTTCTTCCGAGGTTACACCATGGAATACATAGATGTATGGAGAATACTGGATAAAATAGGAGAGCACCATGTTGGTCGATTGCTGACCGGTCGACTGGTCCTGGGAGACTTGCTTTGAAACTGTTGCGATGGCCGGCATTCCGTTAACAGTGGCTTTTTTTTCCTCGGAGAGGGTAAGTCCCAGTTGCGCCAGGGTTGTATCTGCCGCATTTTCGAGGTTTTTCTGGGAGGCAAGGGTGAATACCATGAGTGCGCTTCCGTCCTCCGGCGCCATATTTACCTGGGTGGGAAGGTTTTGGTATTTCCATCCTGCCGGGAAAGTATATTTAAATCTGAGTTCAGGATGATAAAATGTGGTTCCCTCAACATAACCCTGTCGGGGATCCTCCCCATAAATGATTCCGTCAATCATCTGGAGGTAGCTTTCATGGTTCACCTTCCAGGGTGGAGAGTTAAGTTTGGCTTGCCATTCTGTAGATAATTGATTTACAGAGTTGTAACGATCACCCGGATCGGGGTGGGTGGAGAGGAAAGTCGGGATCCCTCCCTCACTTTCCCCCATGCTCATTTTATTCAATACCTGAAAGAAGTCAGCCATTTTATGTGCATCATAGCTTATTTTTGAGGAGTATTCAACACCAAGCCTGTCGGCTTCAACCTCATTATCACGGCTGAATTTCAGGAACAGCAGTTGCATCCCCTGCATTGCCATTTCGGCATACTGTGCAAATTTTTCCGATGCGATCATTCCTCCGATCAGAAGGAGCTGCCCCAGCTGCTGCCTGCTTTGCTGGCTTACAGAATGTCGTGCAGTTACATGTCCCATCTCATGACCAATAACACCTATTAGCTCGGCTTCGTTATTAAACTGAGCCAGAATACCGCGCGTGAGATAGATATATCCTCCGGGAACGGCGAATGCATTTACCACCGGAGAGTCTAATATCTTAACATGATATTCAATTTTGGGGCGATGTGAAATTAATCCCAATTCCGTGGTTCTGGCCTTGATAAAATTCAGCAGATTATCATTTTTATACTCTCCGAATGTAGCCATTACCTGAGGATCATATGCAATTCCCATCTGGACTTCCTGGGCTTCGGAGATCAACATAAACTGTTTTTTACCCGTGACAGGATTGATTGCACAGGAAAAAACAACAAGGATAACCAGAAATAACAACGAGATTTTTAATGGAATACGAAGTTTTTTCATAGTTAAAGTTTTAAAGTGAGTACTCTTAACAGACTATTTATCTCGATCGGCTGCGCACCTTCAAATATCGTAAAAAAAAGCTTCTGTTGTTCAAATATTTCTATGTGATGAGAAGTGAATTTTTTCCGGAAAATACATTGAAACCGTTACTCCTCCTTACCAGCCGTAATCTGCCTGATCAAAATTTTATCAATTCTTTTTCCGTCTATATCCATTATTTCGATCAGATAACCTGCATATTCAAATTTATCTCCGATCTGGGGGATCTTGTTTATGTTGCTGAATACAAAGCCTGCCACTGTTGAATAATCTATCTTTTCAAAGTCGATCGTAAATCCTTCGATAATACCGTCCAGAATCTCCACCGGTGCATCGCCGCTCACAAGAACTGATTTGTCGTCGCGGATGAATATATCTGGTTCCACCGGCTCACCCTCTTCAGGAATTTCACCGATTATGTTTTCCATAATATCATGAAGGGTGATTATCCCTTCAAAGCTTCCGTATTCATTGACTACTATACAAAACTGGGTAAGCTTCTGCTTGAAAAGATCAAGAACTTTGTGTGCATCTGAACTTTCGGGAATGATTAACGGTTGAACCAGCAGATCGGTAACCTTTACCGGGGTATCCGAAATGAGGTCAAGCAGATAATCTCTCATAAACAATACTCCTGCAAAATTATCCATGGTGCCGTTACAGCAGAGGATTTTGCTATGCTTTGTCTTCAGTATCTCAGCCTTAAGGTTTTCCTCCGACTTCTTAATATCGATCCACTCAACCTCGGTCCGGTGTGTCATTATATGTTTCGCCCTTTTATCGGAAAAATAAAAGACTTTTTCATGGATCTTATTCTGTTCCTTCTCAATTACTCCTTCCCTCGATGCAATTTTTATCATCTGTCTCAGCTCAGACTCTGTCAGTTGTACAGTTCTTTTCTTAATACCGATCATCTTTACTATCAATGAAGTGGAGAATGAAAGGAATTTAACAATAGGATAAAATACTGATGTAAAATAAAAAACGGGAGTAGCTATCTTTATTGCAATTTTTTCGGGATTACTTAAAGCAATAGTTTTTGGAACCAGTTCCCCGATAACTATTGAAAAGCAGGTAATCGTTATAATTGTCAGAACGAGTGCAAATTCGTCGGCTGAATTCTGCAGGAATCCGATCTTTTCAAAAAGCGGTGCTAAATCATCCGCCAGGTTCATTCCGCCATAAACCCCCATGACAATACCTATTAAGGTAATCCCAACCTGTATTGCAGACAGAAAGTTGCCCGAATGGTCCAGAAGCCGCAAAGCTGTTTTTGCCCCCTTTCGTCCCTCAATCCTGAATTGCTCAAGTCTTGATCTCTTGCTTGATACCATGGCTATTTCCGATAACGAGAAAAAGCCATTCAGCAGGATCAGGACTCCCAAGATTAAAATTTCCATAAGTTCTTAAATCAGAAATTGATAAATAAAATACCAATGTCAAATTTAACAACTATTATGCTGATTATTTGCATGTACGGAGAGGATCTCCGTAAGATCATTCGATAATGAAGGCAGTCTGGAGAAAATTATTTACCGCCCCTAATAGTTTGGTCCTTATATGCCAGGTTTCGGAGAATATCCTGAATGCCCGGAATTCATGGTCAGGCACGTTGAATTCGTCAAAAAACAGAATGTCCCCTTTCTTCAGATAAGGCGACATGCTTACAAGCGCAAAGATTGTTGAAGAAAACAGATCAGCATCCAGATGGATGATCTTCCTTTTCCCGGATATTATTTCATGAGTTTTTAAAAAAACCTGAAGTGTATCCTGGAACAACCCTTTAATAAATTCTGCACGCGGATCATCAGTTTCCGGAATGGCAGCTTTCATGTCACCTTTTTTAAAAATTCCCCATTTCTCAGGTAATCCTTCAAATGTGTCAAATCCGAAGAATCTGCTTTCTTTATTTATGCAGGTATTCAGCCACCACTTAAAAGAATACCCGCCCGAAACACCGAATTCATAGTAATTAAAAGCTTCATTCTTAAGGCGCAGTATATCAACAACGTACTGGTAAAGCTGATATCGTTTCGAATAATCTCTTTTGAATGTCCAGAAGTCATTCAGGATGACTTTTCTATCCTGGCCGGCTATCCATTTGGAAAGGCCCAGGGTGTACGAAGCTTTCAGCAGCGGCCGCCGTAGCCAGCCGAGAATAATATGAGGCCTCATCACCAGGATAAGTCCTTTGACTGATGATATAATCCAGATAAGCGTTCTGTTCATTACCTGTTATTAATGGCCTAAAAGTAATGCATTTAATTCATAATAAATGCCAAACGAAGGTGGAAAAAGGTTAGCGCAAATATCCGGAGTAATTCAAACATTTTGCGGATAATATGTGTTACAGTAATTAAAAGTAGTGATCAGACATGCTGTATCCAGGCTGATTATGAATAACGGAACCATTATAATTACCGAAAAAGTTCCGAACCGGGTGAATTTATATTTTATCATGGTAATGATCTCCATGTGAATGATCACGGTTCGAGCCGGCTGAAAGTCTGCTTGATTTTTCGTTTATCATTTTATTACAGGATTCTCTTTCAGGTATTCCATGCGTTTTCTGACTGATTCGATGTACTCGGCTGATAAAGGTCCTTTGGACTTTTTTAAGTTGTCGAGAAATTTCTGGTAATATAAAATTGCTCTTTTACTGTCTTTAAGGTTTTCATCGTAGATATTTGCAATTACCATATAAATGGTCGGGTCTTCAAATACGTGCAGCGAATTAAGATAACTGGCAATTGCATCTGAATACAAGCCGTCACTTTTTTGTGACATTGCAAGTAATGAATAAGTTAATGCCATCTGGCCGTTGACTCTGCTCAGGATTTTAATGGTTCTGTTATAATAACGGATACTGTTTTTAATATCCTCCAGGTTAAAATAACATTGCCCGAGGTAGCTGCATGTCTCATAATCAGTCGAATCTATCTGGTAGGCTTTTAGCAGGTATATGATTGCCACCTTCGGTTGCATATTATTGCTGTAACCTATTCCGGCTCTCTTCAGATTAAACTCCGAAGAGTCCCCCGATGCCAGTAATACCAGGTAATCATCCAGTGCTCTCTTATTGTAATTTATCGAAAAATAGATTTGTGCTCTCCTGGCAAAAAGATCCATATCGGTGGAATCTGTTTCTATTCCTCTGGTAAGAAGCCTGATGGCGGTTTCGGATTCTTTGGCAACCATACAAAGGTATGCCAGGTTTTTGATTGCCAATATGTTCCTTTCGTCCAGCTGCAGAACTTTATTATACAATCGGGCTGCTGATTCATTATCCCCTTTTTTCAGCGTCGCAAACGCCAGTTTGTTAAGATAATTAACATTCAATGAATCATTTATCAGGAACTTTTTGTAGATATTTATTGCTTCATCATATTTACCATAATCCATATAGATACTTGTGAGGTAATATGCATATACCCAGTTCGTGGAATCTGTCGAGTGGAGATATACCAGCAGAGGTATTGCATGTATATATTTCTCCCTGGCATAGTATGCTTTTGCCAGCATGAAGTTATACCCCTTATTATCAGGATCCAGACTGACAGCTTTGTAAAAACTTTGAAGCGATAAGTCTTCCTCAAGTGTATTCTGGTATGCCAAACCCATCCTGTAATAAATCCCGTGATTCAGGCTGTCATATGCCAGGATCTGTTTGCATGTGTCTATCACTCTTTTATAGTCTCCCCGGATAAGCAATGCATCCAGTTCCCTGTTAACGGGAATATTCTGAGCTGTTAAAGGACTGAAAGTAAGGATAATAACAATTGGAATGTACAAATAAGATTTCATATTCCCGGATTTTTGATTTAACCTCTGAACAAATGTTTAATTCCCACCGGGATTAAATTTACTTATTTTTTCTGAGGTTTTAAGATATTCCGGTAGTGCAGCTGAGCCGTACCATGAATATAACTCAGGTTCAAATATCTTTTCTTTTATTGTCGGGTCAGCGTCAAGTAATTCTCTTGCCTCTTCAAATGTTTTGACATCAAGAATAAAAATACCGCGGTATGATTTTTCATTTTTATCCAGAGGTCCCGCAACTACAAGTTTCCTTAATGCGGCCAGCCTGTTGATGTTATTGAAATGACCTGCAAACAGGCTATCCCTTTTTGCCTGGTCTTTAACATCATTGCTGCCTGTTCTCAGTATTACAAGAACATACATTTTCATTCCCCGATCATCAGCTCCTAACTTTCGGGCAAGTGTGGAATCATAATCCGGATTGATGGTTTGTCCCGTTGATGATAGTGTCAGTATCAGGAGGCAGGTGATTGTAAGTACGATCTTCATTGTTCGACCAGGATATTAGTTGTTTGAATTATTATAAACACAAGTCCATGTTTTAAATGGATGAGGTAAGTATTTAACACCGGGTAAACACTTTAGTTTTACAGGTTTTTCTGTTTATTAAGAATTTCCTCCAGTCTCTTTTCTGATCCCGGATCCAGCAAGAGATGTTTTTTGAGTGTTTCACATTGATATTCCGGGCAATATGCGCAATTGTCAATGTTTTTCAGGCTTGCACATACTCTTATTCCACATTCTGAACAGCCAGAAAACAATCTTCCGGTATCAGCTTTGCATCCGTCACAGTCATTGACATCTTTCGCCGGCATTTTGATACCATAGATTTTCTCAAGCTGATACCCAATCTCAACTCTCATTGCCGATTGCCGGTCGGAGTCTGTTTCAAGCGTGGCCAGATGAACAGGACAGGTTTCACATTCCAGTCCGCAGTATGCCATGTTTGCAGCCATTTTACTTTCCATAATTCAATTATTTGTTGACTTTTTATTTCAGTCAGGGTCATCTCAGCCTTATCGATAAGGTTGCTGCTGTCTATTGTAGTTATAATCTCTTTTAAATCATATGGGCTCATCTCCTAATAATTAATGAGGTATGATCAATGAAAATTAATGATTTTGTCTGAAATGAATAATAAAAACAGTTAAAACTTCTCCATAATTTTATTATTCTCTCCTGCCAAATCAATAAGCAATTCCCGCGGCCCCCTTCTTAAATCACACGTACTCATCCCCCAAACCCCCTTCCCTGCTACGTTTTTCACGTACTCATCCCCCCGGCCCCCTTCTCTGCTGTCGCAAAGAAGGGGG
>CAZKMH010000159.1:0-8044 GCA_964553395.1 uncultured Rikenellaceae bacterium
TTAAATTTGATTAAGATTAATTGAACGTTACAGTGTCATTACTTAAGTTATTTATTTACAGGCAGCTCTTTCATTCGAATTTGGTATGGTGATTTGTAACTGATAGTTTGAATATGAAAGCACATAAAATAATAATTGCAATTATAAGTCTTCTTCCCCTTATGGCATCCTGTGAAAAGAATGGCGGGATACCAACGGTTTCAAACCTGTCAATCGACAGTCTTAAAATATTACAGACTAATATTCCTGTTGGTCTTTATACGGACCTTACTTTCGTTAATGAAACTATTGGATTTGCAATTTCCAATTTAGGAGACATTATTAAAACAACAGATGGTGGCTGTAGCTGGGAACAATTAATTTCTCCTGCTGATTTCTTTCTTAGCAGAATCCAATTCACAGATAATCAGACAGGTTATATCATTGGAGGTGATGACACGGGAGGCTATCTTTTAAAAACTGTTAATGCAGGACAAGACTGGCAGTTAATTAATTTGAACACTCCGGATTCGGAGAGACCAACAGGTATGTTCTTTTTAAATAATGCCACCGGATTTATTTCAGGGAAAAAACTATTCAGAAAAACTACTGACGGAGGACAAACCTGGTCTGAGGTAATGAGTTCCATTTCGGAAAATATCAACGATATAAGGTTCAAAAATGCCAATGAAGCATATGCTACCTCCGATAATGGGAAATATTTAAAATCTACTGATGGAGGTAATACATGGCAATCGATACAGTCTGATATAGCAGACCATTTGAAGAGAATATATTTTACAGAATCAAAATCTTATGCAAAATGCCGGACCAATGTATTTATTGATTTGGGAACAGGGAATAAAGCTTTCACCGTCCCGGATAGTGCATTTAGTTTTCTCTTCCTGAACGAAAGCAGATGTATTGGAATCGGACAGCATTATGAAGCCGGGGTTTTACCTTATGGTGATATATTTCTGACAAATGATGCATGGGCAACCTTCAATCAGAAGAAATATAATCCACAGAGCGAAGCCATGAATGTTACTTCAATTGCAAAGGTTAAGGAGGGGAAAATTATAATAATTGGCTTTGGAACCATTAACACTTCTGTGATAGAATTACGGTATTAATTTGTATTTCACAACATTCAGTATTAAAAATTCGATTACTAAAAGACAGATTACCAATATTGCGAAAATTTTTCCGCACAATTAGAGATGCCGTTTTTTAAAGTTCTCTGCTTCTATTGCAATTACCATAGATCTTCTCCGTATTCCCATCCTTTTCGAACCGGTTCCTTAATATATTTATCAAAATCAGGATTATTTGTAACTTTCATATTATCAGCATCATATTCGATCCTGGCATTAAGTTTTTGTGCCAAAACACCTAACAATGACATTTCAGTAAGACGGGCAGAATATTCAAATTGAGATCCCGGCAGAGCTCCTTCTCCCTTTATTGCAGAAATCCATTCTGCGTGAGGAGCTTCTTCTTTAACCCTGGGAAGTGTTTGGGTTGGCATGTTCTGAGTAAATTTCATCCAGTCTTCATCCGGAATAAGCAGTTTGGGATTATTGGGTCTGCCTCCGGTCATCAAAGACACTTTATCTCCAACCATAATCATACCTGAATCCGGAAGTTCAGATAAGCCCCACTCCTTACGATTTTCTGGCTTAATTCCTCCTTCATACCATTTCAGGGTAACCGGAGGCTTATTGCCCCGGGCTTCAAATTTAAATTCAAGTACAGATTGATCTGAAACAAATCCTTCAGGTGAAGGTGTTCTTAATACAGAATCAACAGTTACCGGCATCCCAAGATCAAGTGACCAGAATGGTGCATCAAGGGTATGACACGCCCAATCGCCAAGCTCCCCGTTTCCTAATTCATACCAACCTCTCCAGAAACGTGGAATATAATAATGGCTATATGGCCTGCTGGCAACCGGCCCCAGCCAAAGATCCCAATCCAGTCCTTCAGGTACCTGTTCTTCCTGAGGAGGATAACTATCAGGTTTAAGGAAGTATCCTGTTTCCTTAAACTCAGGTCCATTAAACCATGCCAGCACCTCTTTCACTTCTCCAAGTATCCCTGCATCATACCACTCCTTAACCTGGCGTATTCCGTTAGTTGTATGTCCCTGGTTACCCATCTGGGTGATCACCTTATATTTCTTTGCAGCTTTCCTGAGAGTTCTGAGCTGCCAGATATTGTGAGCAAGAGGTTTCTCAACCAGTACATGCTTACCCAACTCCATGGCGGCCATAGCAGCAGCAAAATGTGTATGATCCGGTGTTGAAACCATAACTGCATCAATGTCTCTGGCCATTTTATCAAACATGACACGAAAATCCTTAAACCGTCTGGCGTCGGGGAATGTCTTGAAACCCTCTGCTGCAGAAGTCATACTTACATCACACATTGCAACAATATTTTCATCCTTGCATGCATTCCAGCCAGCTTTACCACGTCCTCCTACTCCTATAACCGCCAGGTTTAACTTCCCGTTACCTTTGCTTTTACATCCCGGTATTCCCGGTAAAATAAGTGTACCGGCAGCAATTGTACTTGTTTTTGTGATAAACGATCTGCGAGATAATTTTTTCATAAATAATTTAATTTTAATGGTCAAATGGAACGTTATAATCCTTAATCTTTCTAAGAAAATCCCTGATATGATAAAGCCCAATTAAAAACCTTGGTATATCATCAGTCAAATATAAAACTATTAATAAATAACCATCACTTTTATTTTAAGGAACTGAAATCCGCAAAATAATTGACCAAATTCACCTTGGCGCGAAACGTCGCGAGCACTGGTATTCAGGAGAAGATTACCGGTAACCGGCTGAACCAAGGTCGGGAGAATGGAAATACAACTTTCTCACACAAAATGACAGGGATGTGATTTGACTTGTTTCTGAATTTTGTTTAAATTGCCAATCTGTTTATTTAAACGAACCATTCCTGATGGTTTAAAATAATTGTCAGATAGCTTAAACCACGGGGAGCTATTTTAAGGTTATTTTTTCTGCCTGTCACTAATGCTTAAATACGGAAACATATAAGTTCTGCTTATTTTTTGTGTTTTCTTCTTTTATAAATAATTACTAACTAAATCTGGAATCATGGATGAGAATTTAAGCTTCATGAAAAGGACGGGAAGAGTAACTAAAGATCTCTTTACGAAAAGTAAAATCTCATTACTTATCCTGGCCTTTGCTGTTTTCCAATTGTCGACTGCCTCAGGCGCAGGACCTGAGGGTGTTGATCTTTCCGACCAGGCTGCAAAAGTTACCGGTACAGTAACTGATGCAAGTACCGGAGAACCGATTATCGGTGTAAATATTGTTGTTGAGGGGACAACGACCGGCGTCATTACCGGACTCGATGGTTCCTATTCGATTGATATTTCTACTCCCAATGCGGCACTGGTTTTTTCGTTTATTGGTTACCTGCCACAGAGAGTTACTGTTGGCAGCCAGAGAATAATAAATGTTGCACTGGCTGTTGATCTGACAAAACTTGATGAGGTTGTTGTGATTGGATATGGTACGGTAAGGCGCAGCAACCTTACAGGTGCAGTATCACAGGTCAGCACAACTGACTTTCAACGGGTTCCGACCACATCACCTTTGATTTCCCTTCAGGGACGGTCACCGGGGTTACGGATTATTCCGGAATCAGGAGAACCCGGCGCATCAGCCAGCATCCGTATTCGCGGCGATCAGTCAATCAGCGGCACAAACAGTCCTATTTTTGTGGTTGATGGTGTCATAACTTCAAATATCAATAATTTGAACAGTGAGGATATTGAGACCATCTCAGTGCTGAAGGATGCATCTGTTGTGGCAATTTATGGAGCCAGGGCCGCAAACGGAGTGATCCTTATAACCACAAAACGTGGCGCAACCAGGCAGGAACCAACAATAACCTTTCACACTTACCATGGACTACAGCAACGTGGTAATCTGAAGATTGAACTGTTGAATGCCGAAGATTGGCTGGAACTGTGGACAGAAGCTTATGATAATGCCGGAATTCCCACCCCATGGGACGCTGAAGTCCTTCAAATGTATGAAGGTGTAGACGAAGACTGGATGGGTGCCATAATGCGCACTGGCTATCTGGCGAACTATAACCTGTCATTATCAGGTGGGACCGACAGGTCGAACTATTTTGTTTCAGCAGCCTATCTCGACAACAAGGGAATGGTGGTTGGAATGAACTATAACAGGTTTAATTTAAGGCTGAATGCCGATCATAAGGTCAGAAACTGGATCAAGTTTGGTAATTCCCTGAATGTTTATTCAGGTAAACGGGATGGAGATGTTGGTCAGTATACCAGGGCTCTCCAGAAAGTACCCATTTCAAGAATCTACGAGGAAGATGGCACGCACGGCAGAATACGCAACACCGCACTTGAGCATATGCATTCGAGTGCCGTCTGGCTTGCAGAAACCAATTCGAACACATTCGACGAAAAAGGCTTAATGGGGAATATCTATTTAACCCTCTCAATTCTTAAAGGATTGGATTTTACAGCGCGAGGTAACCTGGAATGGGACAATGATTACCGGAAAAGTTTCGCAGGAGGAGTTGATCCTCTGTATCTATGGGAGGGAAGTACTATTAATACTATCAATAAAGATAACCGCGAAACTCTTCACTGGATATCTGACTTTCTGCTCGATTTCAACAGGACTTTTGGTGAAATTCACAATGTGACGGCACTTTTGGGGTATTCTCTTGAAGAAGAAACATATGAAAGATTATATGCCAGCAGGGCCGGGACCCCGAACAATGAGATCCAGTTTCTAAGTGCCGGTGACCCTGCCACCCAGCTTAATACCAACACATACTCTGACTGGGCATTTGTTTCATTATTTGGTCGTGCCGGTTATACCTATGGTGGCAGGTACCTGCTTTCCGCAACTGTGCGACGCGACGGAACATCCCGGTTAAATGAAGCCAAGAGATACGGCATTTTCCCTTCAGTATCTGTGGCATGGCGAATCGCTGAAGAAAGTTTCATGGATAGCTTCGGCTGGCTTGATGAACTTAAATTGCGGTTAAGCTGGGGACTGACCGGTAATGTCCTGAGTGTAGGCACGTACGGCACAATTGCTTCTCTTACCGCACGGAATTACCCTCTGAACCAGCAACCTTCACAGGGTTATACAATGTCGTCGGCCGTTAATACCGATCTTAAGTGGGAAAGTACCGAGAAGAAAAATCTGGGTCTTGATATTTCAGTACTTAAGAATAGTTTGTACATGATTAGTGACTTCTATATTCAGGATACTTACGATCTTCTGTTTACCCAGCCCATTCCCGGATCTACCGGTCTGACCGGCAGTCCCTATATAAATGCCGGACAAATTCGCAACACGGGAGTTGAATTTGAAGTCGGATACAGAAAAAATGTGGGTGACTGGTATTACAATGTAAGTGCGAACATCACCCATTTTAAAAACAAGGTAATTGACCTTGAAGGCAGGGATCTCAGGACTGAGGGTATCGTGGAAGGATATCCGCTTCGATCCTTCTTTGGTTATAAATCCGATGGACTTATCAGGACCCAGGATGACCTGGATGACAATCCTCAGTTTTCAGGAAAACAAATTGGAGATATCTGGCTTCTTGATGTTGATGGTGTGGGCACCGACGGTAAGCTGACCGGTGAACCGGATGGCGCTGTCAATGCCAGTGACCGGACACTTATTGGCAGCCGGTATCCCGACCTGATATACGGAATGATGGGAACTGTAGGCTACAGGAGTTGGACACTCCAGGTACAGCTCCAGGGAATACAGGGCGTAAAGAAAGATATCAGGGGCGGAACTAATCTGGGTGTTTTGAATTACTTCACGATGTGGGCTATGAACCATGATGTTCTGCTTCTCGATCGCTACCATCCGACAAAGAATCCTGACGGAATATGGCCCAGGGTTGATAAGGCTGATTCAGGCAATAACGTAAATACGCTATCAGATTTCTGGTTAAAAGATGCCTCTTATCTTCGTGTAAGCAATCTTAACATTAACTGGGATATGCCCGAATCATTAAGCCAGAAAATAGGAGTCGGAAAACTCTCTTCATACATAAGTGTTCAGAATCTTTACACTTTCACTGATTTTTACGGACCGGAAGTTGATTCAAATGCTGATGTGCTGACAGGTGTGCCACAGCCCAGGACCTGGACCTTAGGCTTTCAGGTAACTTTTTAAATAGTTGGACTTAATTACTTAAAAATCAGGAAAAATGAAAAAAAATATTATAGTTCATAATTTATCAGCAATCCTTATATTTGGCGGACTGCTGTTCTTGGCATCCTGTGATGAGTCGGAGTTCTTAAATCGTTACCCGCTTGACTCACCGTCGCCTGACGTGTTCTTTGTCAACGAAGCTTCGGCAAGGATGGCTGTAACAGCCGCCCATGAGCCATGGAGAAGATCTTCACAAAGTTATCTGCGAGATATGGTAATAATGAATGATGCCCTGTCAGATGATGCTTACTGGAGACCATCACGGGCGGCATCAATTTCGTTTTCGCAGTGGAAGATCAATTCCAGTGACGGTACTGCAAACAGTTACTGGAATATGGCATTTCAAAGTGTGGCTTCAGCCAATTTCGCCATAAAGAACATACCAAGCTTGCTGGAAAAAGGTTTGTCCCAGGCCCAGATTGATCCTTACATTGGTGAGGCCCATTTCATGCGTGGATTTGCCTATATGTTTCTGACAAGCTTTTTCGGCGACGTACCTCTTCATGACCAGCCCCGTGCATCATTTGAAGACTTTGATCAACCAAGGTCATCAGTGGCCGATGTTTTTGATCAGATAATTGCGGACTTTATCCTGGCAACTGAGAAGCTTCCCGACAAGCAGCCTGCTGCATATACAGGCGCCCCAACCAAAGCAACTGCAGCAGCATTTCTGGCAAAGGCATATCTGTATAACAAGGAATGGCCCCTTGCTGAAACAGCCGGGCGCGCGGCAGTGACCATTGCAGAAGCTGCCGGGTACGGACTTGAAGATTCTTATGAGGCAATATTTACACATGAAAATGAAGGAAACAAGGAACTCCTGTTTTATATCCAGTTTATTGACAATAGCAGGGATTTTGGCAACAATTACATGATTCAAAGGATAACACGTAGTTGCCCCCCGGAATTTATTCACGTTTATGGGATGGCCGGCTGGGGTTACGCCCTGCCTATCCGTGATCTTTTTGATGAGTATGAAACCGGCGATCCCCGCCGTGAGGCTACAATCCATTATCCGGGATCTGTTTACGGAACCTATAGTGCAGGTACTCCGTTTACATATTCACACAGAACATATGATGCCGGTGGCAATATTGTAACCTATCAGAAAACCTATAACGACGGTGATCCGATAGATTATGATTACAGGTGGTCAGAAACCGGAATGAATGTCAAGAAATCGACACGCAATGTAGCTCACCTTCAGGACGTGTATTCAGACGGGCTCGATGTGCCCATTATGCGTATGGCCGACCTTTATCTTATTCTCGCAGAAGCCCTTGCCGAACAGAATAAAGATGAAGCCCTGGTATGGGTTAATAAGGTACGCGCACGGCCTTCCGTAAATATGCCGGCACGAACAATTGCGGATGGTAGCCTGAGGGATCTTGTAAGGCACGAACGCCGTGTTGAACTGGCGATGGAAGGACAGCGTATATTTGATTTGCTGAGATGGGGTATAATGAAGCAAACTTTTGGTGATAATCTGCAGGTCAAAAAGCATTTCTTCTCTGACTATATGACCGATCAGTTTACCCGGTTTGCACAGCCAGAGCTCAGTAAATATCCGGGAGAATCGGTATTATTGCCAATACCGCAGAATGAAATAGACAGAAATTCAAAAATTGATACAAACAATCCGGGATATTGATCTTTACAGAAACATTCAACCGGTTAAGTGTAGATTAAATTATAACCATACTCCTGGTTAATAGATACTCTTACCCGCATTCCGGACCAGGGTTGTGCAACGTATTAAAAGCAGTATAGAAAGCAGTATTATAAGCAGT
>CAZKMH010000160.1:0-8036 GCA_964553395.1 uncultured Rikenellaceae bacterium
CTGTAAATGAAACATCTTCATTCAGGACTTCTGAAAGGAGTTTGTCAGGCTTTACGGTGAATGAGCGGTTTGCAGAAAGCGGCAATAATGCCAATACAAAACTTAGCAGAAGTAGCAATGCGGAAAATTTTCTTCTTATTTCCATAGCATTTCATTTTAATTCATTTGTTATTTCCGGCCTTGCAAATTTCTTTTCAGCTGATTCGGCAACCCGGAACATAACTGCTGCTGCAGCTACCATAATAAGAGTAAAGAGACCCGGGGAGAGACCCAGTGATTCATTAATCTTAACCGGTCCCTTATATTGAGCAGTAGCCATACCCTCAATAAGAGGATAAGTTTCAGTAAAGATAAATGCGCCTGTGAATCCTCCTGCAACAAATACCATCGCATCAATTTTACCGATCGACAGTGCACTCAGGCCGGTGCCGGGACAAAATCCGCCCATTATAAAACCAGCACCCATAATTACACCACCTGTAATTGATGCAGTTAAATAAAACTCATTGACATATACCTGATTTAAATTAAGTAATCCCAGGTAACTCAGGAACTGTGATCCTATCAAAGCAACTATTGCAGCCGTAAAAAAGACTTTAAGTACCGTGGTGTCGTATCCGTAAAACATCCCTGCCAGTTTCCGGCTCGAAGAAAAGCCGGCCTGTTCAAGAGCAAATCCAAAACCTGTCCCGATAAGAAAAGCAGTTAACATATTGAGCCAATCAGGAAATGCAAAATATGATGAAAGTGGTCCCATAATTCTCTTTTTTTTTTAATAATTTGCCTTTTTACTTTCTTAACCCACCCCTATCCCCTCCTTCGCTTTCGCGTAGCTTCAGCGAAGCAAAGCCGGGAGGGGAACCTCAGGTAGCCATTATGCCTTTGTGCCGTTACGCTTTTGCGCCATTGTGCCATTGCGCCATTACGCCATTGCGCCGTTTATTATATCCAGTTCTTTCTGAAAAACCACGCAAATACAAATGCTGATCCGAAAATGGCAATCATGGTTACAAATCCTGCCAGAGAGAGAACAGCCATACCTGATAATGCAGCTCCGCTAGTGCATCCTCTGGCAAGCTGACCTCCGTAAACAAAAAATACTCCACCGAGAAATGCAAATATCAATCTTCGGGTAACAGATATTTTCGGAGATTTTTCGACTTTAAGTTTTAATCTTCCTGAAAGGGCACCGGAAATAAAACCTCCTGCAACTATCCCGAATATCTCAAGAGTAAGCCAGTTAGTCAAAGGTTTCCTGCCATCTTCAAAATACGTTGAGTAGTAGGTTGAATTTTCGACATGAGGACGATTGACAGCACCTACCAGTGAAACGACGCAATATTTAATCCCGCCGCTTGCTCCCAGTCCCCGGCCTGAAATAAACATTGCCAGAAGCAACACAATCCCGAGAAGTGTACCTGCCAGGTAGGGATTCATATATCTTTTTTTCATTATTTAAAATTCTATTATTCATGATTCTTTCTGAGACCAAAATTAACAAATATGCGAAGTTTGACATACATAATAATTGTATATTCGGTTTACCGGTAACAGAAGTGCCCCTGTCCCTGGCTGACAGAAACAAACTAACCATCAAAAGAGGGAATTATCACTGAAGCTAATGTTGCCCTTGCATAAACAAATCATGATCATTTTTAATTGTATAATTGTATAAAAGTTGATGAAATGCTCGAACGGTTACAAAAATGGTTAAGTAAAAAGTATCCTCAGAATTTTATTATAAGAAGGCCTTACCCGGGAACAATGATCTTCCTGTCATTCATTTTTTTATTTGCAATTATTTATAAACCACTTGAGATTCACGAGGCCCGTTTTTTCAGCCTGGAGATCACCATAGCTATTTATTGTCTGCTGATATCTCTTCCTTTAATTGGATTTGTCAGGATTTTGAAAATGAGCCGCTATTTTTCAATTCCTGAAGAATGGAGTATCTTAAAGGAAATATTATCCATTGTTCTAATCCTTTCCGGAATGGGTATCGCTATCTATTTTGCAGGCTTTGTGATAGAAGAATCCGCTCAACGATGGAATTTTTCAACTTTTTTTGATTCACTTAAGAGTTCTTTTCTTGTTGGGGTGATTCCTTTTATTTTTTTCACAATAATAAATTACCGGTACCTGTTTGTAACTGATATTGTAAGAAATTTTAATCCGGATAATGATTCATTCACACCCGAAGAGACGGAAGATAAGGTTGAAATTGTCTCCCGCCTTAAAAAAGAAGAATTGAGTTTTTACCACGGTCAGTTGCTTTATGCAGAATCGGAGGGTAATTATGTTGTTTTTTATCTGAATATTGACAATCAGATCAGGAAAAAAGTCATACGTAATTCCATAAGCAATATAGAGCAGCAACTGGCGGAAATTCCGTTCATTATGAGAACCCACCGCGCCTTTATTGTGAATATTAAAAATGTAGTATCCCAAAAAGGGAATACCCTTGGTTATCGTATTAAACTATCAGGTATCGAAAATGAAATCCCGGTGTCGAGGCAAAACACCCGGAATTTTGATATGCTCCTGAAGCGTTTCAAATAATCCGTTCGTCACAAAAATTTGCCATTCATACCAGATCTGTCAGGCATATCCACACCTGGTAACAAATCCTTGCTATGTATCCCAATGATTTGTAAAACAATCTGATACTTCTTCAATTTGCGGATAACATTAAAAATTAATAGCAAATGAAGAGAATCATTAATTTACTGCATCAACGAATTGCGGGTACCGGATTTTTACTTTTGACAGTTACTATCAGTAGTTTTTCCCCGGTCTCAGCCCAGGAAAAACAATTGATTACAGGAAAGCTGATGGATGAAAATCGCAAAGAAGCTATTCCTTATGCCTATTTATCTTTGTTCAGGTCTTCGGATGAAACCCTGGTTAACAGGACATTAAGTGATCAGGACGGAGAATTTAAAATTGGTCCGGTATCTGCAGGCACCTATATGCTTTCTATAACTGCTATAGGCTATCAGATGCAATCAAAAAACATTGAAGTCGGCAGTACTGTTATAGATGCCGGCACCATCTTTTTACCTGACACCATATATACTATTGGTGGAGCGGTAGTTTCAGCTGAAAGGACAAAAGCAAAATCTGAAACAGACAGAACAACTTTCTTTATTTCAAAGAAGATGCTTGATGCTTCCTCTACCGGCACAGAAGTGCTTAAACTTATACCTGGCATCCAGGTCGACCTGATGCAAAACATCTCACTTGACGGGAGCAGAGATATCCTGATTTTTGTGAACGGTGTTGAACGCGACAGAAGTTTCATCAGTCAGCTGGACCCTGCCCGGATCGATAAAGTGGAAATAATAAATACCCCACCTTCAAATTATGATGGTAATATTTCAGGAGCGATTAACATCATATTGAAAGAAGAACGTGACTCCGGATTCAGCGGACACATAAACGCCGAAATACCGGCAGGTGGTTCAGAGATGTATCTCTTCCCTTCGTACAGCCTTAATTATGCATTTAAGAAATTGAATCTATACACTTCTTATAATGGAGAGATATGTTACCTGAATCTTAATGAGAAGAATTACAGGAGAGTATGGAGCTTTAATGACACAACCGCGATTTTTTCAGATCAGTATGTAAGGCAGAAAAACTGGTCGAACAGATTCAACTACGGATTCGATTATTTTATCAGCCCCAATGATCAGTTCAACTTTTATGCTTTTTATAATCCATATTCACGTGAACTTGATGGAATTGCGGAAATTTTAACATCAGGCAGCATCAGTAACAGCTGGAATGCCAGGAAGGAAGATACTGATAAAAATACAAGCACATTTTATTCAATATATTACAAACACATTTTTAATGAGGGACGGGAACTTACACTTGATATAAGCAAACAAATCTTTCAGGCTGAGAACAGAACAGATTATATTTTCATGGGATCTGATGAAATTATGGCTGACCGTACCAACAGTGTAAAGCCAAAACAGAATATGTCAGGTATCAGAATGGATTACATCACACCGGTTGGCAGTGATCTGAATCTCAGTATGGGAATAAAAGGGAATTACAGAAAATTACAGGACAGAGCCTCTGCGGGATTTAATTACAATGAAATGGTGCTTGCCACCTATGGAGCAGCAGGATATAAAAACAAGAATATTGATTTAAGTGCCGGGCTGCGTGCCGAAATGTCTGCATCGGACCTGGAAAACAGTATCGCCAGTAAGGAATTCTCTCTCTTGCCCTATGGGTCCTTCAGATACAAACTATCCGGAAAACAAAATGTCCGGGTAACTTATAAGCGTTCTGTCAGGAGACCAAACATATACCAGCTCAATCCCGCCATATCTGTTAATGATCCTTACTCTGTACAAAAAGGAAATCCGTTACTCAAATCTGAACTCCGGGCCAGTATTTCGGTCGAACATTCCATTCAGTTCAATGGTAACTACATTTCTTCCGGCCTTTTTTACGACAACATGAAAGATGTAATTGGCAACCTGACATTTATAAACGACACAGGTGCTTTTGAAACACAGGTCGGCAATATGGGGACTATCTGTCAATATGGTATGCAGGTCTCCGGAACAGTGAAGCTGGGCATTTTTACATTTAACCCCTGGTTCAGAATATACGACCGGTACACTTCCGTCAACGAACTTACAAAATCGTATGCCATCAGAAACAGGCATAATCCGGTTTTTGAATCAAGTCTTTCCGCGGTTGCTTCATTTAAACGCGACGTGACGGCATCTTTTGTAATACAGTATAACACCCCGAAAAATAATATCCAGGGCAATTCATATAGTGATGCACTTTACTTTATCTCATTCGAAAAGACTTTTAAACATAAGATCAAGGCAGGTATAGTAAGTGCTATCCCGTTTACAAAATCATTCATTTATTCAGGTTCTGAATACGAGGAATCTGGCTTCTACAGCCATTACGAAGGAAACGTAAGTTTTTCAATGCCTTTTTGGTTTAAGCTGAGCTATCAGTTCAATACAGGCAAAAGGAAGGATAAGATAAGTCGTGACAAAGAAGAAATTGATAATTTGCCAAAAAAAGGATTCTGAAGAAATGGAGAAATAAATAATTTTTATCACGGTGAATTTTGCGCAGAGTATTCCTGGAAGTGTGGAAGGCCGGGGTATAGGGATCATTGACTTTTCAGGGATCAATTCAGGGTAAACATTACCTGAATTGAGAACCATAAGGCATCTTTTGGCAGTTTAAGATTTATCTGTTCAAGATCTCCCGGAGTGAAATAACCAAGGATGGACGTAAACTGCCAGTGATTGTTGTGCTGATACCTTAATAAAACATCAGCTTCATCACCAAGATGATGAGAATCATCTTTTATCTTCATCGTATTGAGAATTAAACATTCGTTCGGCACGGGGATATAAAAGCGGTTATATTTCATTTCAACCTGCAGCTTATTTCCGGGTGGTGAGAGTACTAACATTATTTCGGGATTGCTCAGATTTGACCATGAAGCAATCGGCATCCAGCCGTAGAACCTTGCCCGTGCTCCGAAAGCGGGATCAAAAGTGTGAATTACTTCATCACTTTCCTTCCCTCCTGAAGCATAAGTATAGTGCAAACTTATGGCAGGATCTGCCGGAAGAAAACTGAATCTGTACCCGGTTTTCAGTGCATATCCGAAAGCATTAATCCGTTTACCATTTTCATTTCCGAATTCATGGGCATAAAGCAGATCATAAATCAGATTTTGCTGTTCAGGATTTACTAACCGTAACCCAATCCAGTTCCTGTTTATTGACTGGGTATTTATATATGCAGCTGATCCTTCTGTTTTCAGGGCATAAAAGGGTTCTGTATCCAGCCAGTCAGTTAAGCCAACATGAGCATATATTCCTCCTCCCCAAAATTCAGTGTTTGTAAATGGAATTGAAATTCTTTGAGGATCGTGTGTTTTTGTTCCACCTCCAAAAATGTCGACATAATCTTCATCTTTTTTATATGAGATTTTTATTGCATCCCATGTCCAGCGGCCTGTATTACCCCATAATGACGGTTCAAAGATCCGGTAATCGCCATAAAAAATTTTCTGCCTGCCGATCTTGACAGTAAAATTCTTCAGAAATTGCTTATATTCAACAAATAAGTCATAAATCTCAAAATACTCTTCCTGGGGATTCATGGTGTAGCATTGGGATTCATTTCCGGGCTGTATGATTTTATAAAGATCAGGGTATTCATTCTCCCGAAGCGACCAACCGAAAGCACGTGAATCCTGAATATGAAAAGCAACACTTAATTTTTGGGAATGATTGTATGTTGATCCAAGGATAATCCTTTGCATCAGGATTTTATCATGAAGGCTGCCAGTTGCATCCGGACCATCATCTCCGTAATTTTTTGCATTCAATCCGTTCCATAACTCAAACCTGTATCGCGCATTCAGATCGAAATTAAATCCAGGCTTAATTTCCTGTGCTGCTATGCAATGGATTAGCAGAAGTGAGGCGGATAATGCAGGTAAAAACTTTCTCAACACTATTTTTAAGATGAAATCCGCCTTAAAAATAGCATAAAGTCATTAAATGGTACTCCATAGGAAACTGCTTCCTTACTTAAAATCTTTCATTCTTGATTTTGCCTCGATACACCATAGCAGTTCTTTGATAAAGCCTGCTGTTGTTTTTGCAAACGTGTGTTTACCGGCAGGATTACCATTCTTATCAAATGATTCATCAACATTGGGAACACGGAACATTGCAGGCACCGTCCATGCCCTTATTTTCCAGAGAGAAAACTGTAACGATGTCAATACCTGGGATCCACCGAAAATTCCATCGGAAACAGTTGCAAGTGCGACGGGTTTATGTGACCAGTCATCAGTAAGCAGGTCAATCACATTCTTTAAACTTGCAGGATAACCGCCGTTGTACTCAGGGGTTACAATAATAATTCCATCCGCCGATCGCACCCTTTGTGCAAAATCAATTACATCAGCCGATGGTGATTTCAGGTAATTCAGTCTTTCTTCAAATAAAGGGAATTTATATTTGTTCAGATCGAGGATTTCAACTCCGGCAAGTTTATTTTCTTTGAGATGTTTTTGAAAATATAATGCAACACGATGGCTTTGCCTCCCATTCCTTATACTTGCCGAGATGATGGCAATATTTGGTTTACTTGCAGGTTTTCCATTCATAGTACTGATAGTGTTATGTTAAGTGCGGTTTTGATTCATTATCCCAATTCCCTGATTGTTTGGCTGATAAACCAGTAATATTCAATTTTAAAATCACTATGTTGTCAACATTATTGGTGTTATAAACATTGTTTTTTATACTGCCATAATGAGCCATTATAATATCCAATCCTTTTTTCTTTTCCTCAAATCCGGTAATTATATCAATGTTACCGGATCCAATTACCGATCGATACTTTGTTGTCCACTCGCATGGCAGCTCATGTACAGTGATCTGACTGAAATATTCAATTTCAAAACAAACTTTGTTGTTCTTTCTTATTAAATCGATCTTTTTACCATTTGCTGCAGAATGAAAATATAATGCATTATCAAGGTAACCATAATTAAATGGAACAATATAAGGGAATTCAACATCAAAAAATGCAATTCTGCAAATCTGAGATTTATTCAATATTTCATCGATAATCTTTTTGTCAGTTATTTCTTTGTCTTTGCGCAGCATATTGATCACTTGTTTTCTTATCTGGACAATAGAAAGAGATTTCCCTTACAATTTATAAAGCATTTAAATCTTCCGTAAGCAACAAAAGCATCCGTTGTCTGATTACAGTTAGCACTTTAAAGTTAAATATTAATATGACTATCTGGAATCATGAATAATAAATTCAAAATCGCTTGAAAATCAATGGACATTTATATATGATTACTGATAATGTGTTGTGCAGTTAACCATCTTCTCTGGCTGCATGTACTCACCCCCCTCCTAATAGCTATCGGGTCCCCCTCTCTACCTGCTAGTTCACGTACTCATCCCCCCTTCCCCCTTCTCTGCTGTCGCAAAGAAGGGGGTGAC
>CAZKMH010000161.1:0-7982 GCA_964553395.1 uncultured Rikenellaceae bacterium
AGGATTTGTATTCCTGTAATTGAGTGTTGCCGTCGCTCCGGCGATACAGCCGATTACATCAACACCTTTGTTTTTCCATTCATACCAGAGGCTTTCGGCCAGCACCCTGTTGAAAGCTTTAGTTGCAGCATAAACGGATATATATCCGCTGCCCTGAAATCCCGCCAGGGAAGCCATAAGAATTATTGCACCTTTTCCCTTTGTGAGCATCTTTTCTCCGAAAAAATGAACCATGTTCAAAGGTGTTAACATATTTACCTGAGCTGCCCTGATGTGGTCTCCGGTTGAATTGGCGATGAACGGACCAATAAAAGATACTGCTGCATTGTACACCAGTAAATTTATTTCCCGCTCTTTCAAGGTTTCCTGTATTTGGTGCAATACATCTGTATCTCCAAGGGCTCAGGGAATGCAAAGCTCAATTACTTTTTATTTATTTTCCAGTAAATCAGCCAGTTGTTGTAAGGGTTGAATCCTGCGGGCTATAAGGACAAGATCCATACCTTCGGCGGCTAAACGGGTTGCAAATGCTGCACCGATCCCTTCCGAAGCGCCGGCAACAAGAGCTGTCTGTCCATATTTTTGTTTTAAGTTCATGCCCGAATTTAGAACATTTTCCCGGTTAAATAATTATGAACAACCGTTACCTATAAAGCAAAAGCCCCTGACGTTTCAGCCAGGGGCAGCCATGAAAAGAATGGAAAAATTGCTTATGGACAGTAAAAGCTTCTTTAAAGTTTTACAACTTTATATATGTTGCCAAGTTTACCCTTGATAAGCTTAAAGTAATAAATTCCGGCCGGCAGATCCTGAAGATTTATCTGCTTCTCAACCATTGCGGGTTCAATGAATTCGGTTCTTACAATATTTCCCAGGGAATTAAGAATCGTAACCTGTACTTCAGCTTCAACAGGTTGCCCGAATTCAATATTCACAATATCACTTGCCGGATTGGGGAAAACAGTAATCCTGACCTGATCCTCCAGGTTTTCATCAACAGCAGTAACCACAACCTGCTGCTGAAATCCATGTGTCAGTATAAGATTTGGTGAAGTGAAGGTCGGAATGATCGTCTCTCCAAGTGTCCAGCTGAGTGAAATGCCTGATGCAGCGTTATATCCGCCGGCACTTGCAATCACTTCCTGCTTAACTTGCGCCCCGGCAGATAATTCAAAAAGTGCTGCCATAATAACAATAATGAAACGTCTCATTCCGGGATATTTTATTCTATCGACCTGATTCTGTAGTAAAAATAAAGCATCCACTATTAAAAAACAATTAAATTTTGCCGATTTTCATGAGTGTTTGGAAATATAGGATGAAATGACGAATTATGATGTCAAATTTCTGCAAAACAGGATAAGTTTGTATCTATGAATAAGTTTACTCTTGTTGCACTCTCTCTTGCGGGCGGCATTCTTTCCGGTCTGGCCTGGAGCAGCTGGTTCCCGGGACTTATTCTGCTTGTTGCTTTTGTCCCGTACTTTCTGATCGGAAACCACATATTCAACAATCGCCGGCGATTCAGCCCGAATGCTTACTTCACATTTCTCCTTCCGGGTTTTGTAATATTCAACATCATTACCCTGGAATGGGTAAGGGCAGCAAATATTGCGGCTGCCGTCAGTGTAGTTTTAGAACTGTCGTTCCTGATGGCGTTTGTACTCTGGCTAGCCCATGTTGTCAGGATCAGGGCAGGCAATATTGCGGGATCCATCGCTCTTGTCACATTCTGGATGGCATTTGAATATCTCTCCCTGCATTCAATTTATCTTTCTCCCTGGATTAATCTGGGAAACGGGCTCGCAAAAGATATTCATTTCATCCAATGGTATGAGACAACCGGTGTCGGAGGAGGCACTCTCTGGATCCTGCTCTCAAACCTTTTTCTGGCCATCCTTATCACGAATTACCCACATGGCAGGAGAACATTCAGAATTTACCTGACAATCTGGTGGTCGTTTATCATTATTCCATCTGCGATTTCCCTGCTCCGGTTTTACACCCTTAATGATCCGGCAACTGTTGGACATGAAGTGGTAATCGTTCAGCCCAACATAGATCCATATACCCAAAAATATGTTATCCCGTTTGAGGATCAGCTTAATACTGCCCTCAAAATGGCCGGAGAAGCTGTCTCGGACCAAACTGACTGGGTTCTTACACCTGAAACAACTGTGGATGATCCTGTAAATGAGGATGATACTAAAAACAATAAATACATAAATATAATCAGGGAGTTTGCAGACCAACATCCCGGGATTAACGTAATTGCCGGACTGGTAAGCTTCCGAAGCTACGCCGGCGTAAAACAGGCACCCACCTTCACTGCAAGAAAAATTGATGCTTCAGGAACCTACTACGATCATTTCAATTCTGCTTTTAGAATTGATACCGGAAGATCTGCCGATATCTACCATAAATCAAAGCTTGTACCAGGTATTGAAATGCAATTCTCGGCAGGTTTTGGAAACCTCATCGACAAAATACTTCCTGATATGGGAGGTACAAAATGGGGTTACGGGGTCCAGGAATCCAGAGAGTGCTTCAGACACTCATCTGCAGGACAGATTGCTGCCCCGATAATCTGCTATGAATCTGTCTTTGGAGACTATGTTGCCGATTATGTAAGGGCAGGTGCAGAAGCATTGTTTATAATCACCAATGACGGCTGGTGGAAAAACACAAATGGTTATAGTCAGCATCTTACGTATGCTTCACTGAGAGCAATCGAGACACGCAGAATGGTCGCCAGGTGTGCAAACACGGGGGTTTCATGTATTATCGATATCCGTGGAAAAAGAATTCAGGAAACTGAATGGTGGACAAAGGCAGTACTTACAGGTAAAATAAGATCCGAAACAAGAATTACACCTTATATCCGATATGGTGATTACCTGCTGAAAACAGCCTCCGTGATCAGTGTCCTGATGCTGATCTATGTTTTTCTCGTAAAACCTGTCAGGAAGAGATTTTCAACCCCGGGATCAAAATAATGCAGCTTTCGGATCTCATGGCTGTCTTTATTTATGATTCACCTGAACAGTGAATTTTTCGCAGTACATTTCTCATAAATCTGTTTAGTCAACGTTAACTAAGAAATAAGATATAAGATGAACAAAACACCAGCATTACTGCACAGACTATCTGTGATTCCTTTGATCCTGCTTTTCTTAATTGGCACAGCACAGGGCCAGTCATTCACGGAGAAAAAGAGTTATTCCAAATCCATTCAGGTGAACAGAGAGGTTACACTCGAAATCGACAATAGGTACGGTTCTGTCAACATCACTCCATCGGTCAGGGATGTTATTTCTGTTAAAGCTGAAATAGAAGCTTCTGCCCAAAACCAGGAAAAAGTCCGTAATCTGATCAAAGGAATTGATGTATCAATCTCAGAATCCGATCTCCTGGTACGGGTCGTAACTGAATTTTCACAGAGTATTACCAACATTGTTGAGGCATTCAAGGAAATGACAAGTAAAGTAATCCCCTATGAATCAGGGATCGAAGTAAATTATTTTATCACAGCTCCCGAATACATCAATTTGAAGATTATCAATAAATACGGTGATGTCACTATAGGAAACTGTACAAGTAGTTTAATCCTGGATCTGTCCAACGGATCGTTTAAGGCAAATTCGGTTAATGAGGCCGGACAAATTGACCTGATATCCGGAGATATCGCTGTAAATAAACTTAACAAAGGAATCATTAATACTACATTCGCCAATGTGGAAATAAATGAATCACAAGACCTTACCATTACTTCAGTCTCCTCGAAGTTATACCTTAAACAGGCGGAAAAAATTAATATTGATTCAAGGAGGGATAAGTTTTATATAGGTACTGCCGGGTCCATCAAAGGCATCTCATATTTCACAGATTACAAGATAGATAACCTTCTGAAAGAGGTGAATCTTGATGCAAAATACGGGGATCTGGAAATAGATCTTGTTGACAGAAGCTTCGGGCTTATTTCATTGAAATCAACCTATGCCGACATTGACATCACTTTCCATCAGATGGCCTCATACAATCTGGATATCAAACATTTAAATGCATTCCTGGTCCTTCCGGAAAAAAAGTCTGACATCCAAAAAAGGACGATAAATGAGGATAGGAAAGAGTATACAACATATGGCACAGTTGGTACTAATCCGGGGAATATAAAGGTCCTGATTGATGCCAACAGAGGTAATATTCATTTGAGATAATTGAAGATGTTTTTCCTGCAGTTCCGATAGCTTTCAGGAGGGCAGATTTTTACAGATTTCGATCAGTGTTGATCTGAGGGATTTGCGGGAAACTTTTATTTTTTATTGTTAAATAATCTCAGCCCCTCGTCAAGCCACTGTTTATACTCCTCCACATTCAGATTTGTCGGTGTCGGAGTATTTACCGGATTACCGTCGTGGCCGGCAATTACATAAAGCGGGAGTGCATTTGTTTTGAATTTTGTTATCTCAAGATCCTCATTAATCTTTCCGATTGTTTTCTTCTGCTTCCCGTCAAGCAGCGAAACAATCCACTCGTCTTCAGGAAGTTGTGTACGGTCGTCGACATATAGTGCAATGATCACGAAGTTTTCCCGCAGCCGTTTCAGGATCTCCGGATCTGACCATACCCTGGCTTCCATCAGTTTGCAGTTTGCACATGCGTGTCCCTTGAAATCAATAAGCGCAGGCTTACCCTGTTCTTTTGCACAGGCAAGCCCCTGTTTGAAATCAAAGTAACCTGTCAGTCCGTGTGGCATTTTAAATTTATCGCCGAATTTAGGTTCCGAGCATTGTTGTGTCAGTTCAAATGCAGGGAATACAGGTGCTGTCTGAGCCGGCTTTTCCGATATTATATTCCGTTCCCGGAACCATGATGTTTCCTGCGGCGGTAACAGAGACGCAATACCTTTAAGAGGTGCGCCAAAGAGTCCGGTTATCAGGTAGACAACAAAGCTGAACACTGCAACTACCAGGAAAAATCTGAATGTTCCGATATGAGCAAGGTCGCTGTCATGAGCGAATTTTATTTTTCCGAGAAGGTAAAAACCAAGCAGGGTGAAGAGCACTATCCAGATCGACAGATATATATCCCTTGAGAGAAGGTTAAAAGAGTAGACGGCATCAATGGTCATAAGGAACTTGAGGCTGAAAGCCAGCATAATAAATGCCAGAACCACCTTGATGGAATTGAGCCATCCGCCCGATTTGGGCAGTTTGCCAAGGATGGACGGGAATAGTGCAAAGAGAGTAAAGGGAAGTGCGAAGGCCAGTCCAAATGCAAACATTCCGATCGAAGGTCTCAGTACATCACCCCTCGCGGCTTCAACAAGCAGTCCGCCTACAATCGGACCAGTGCATGAGAATGATACGATTACAGTTGTCAGTGCCAGGAAGAAGGATGCCATAATTCCTCCCTTATCGACACGCGAATCAGCACCTGAGGCCCATTTATTTGGCAGCATTATCTCAAATGCTCCAAGAAAAGAGATGCCAAACAGAAGGAAAAGAAGAAAGAAGATCGTATTGGCTATCCAGTGCGTGCTTAACGCATTAGCAAAACCGGCGCCGGCGCCAGTGATGGAAATAATTATTCCCGGTAAAGTATAAATAACAACGATAGATAATCCAAACAGAAGCGCATTGAAAAGAGTCTTGCTTTGTTTTTCTGACTCCCTGGTAAAAAATGCAACTGTCATGGGGATCATAGGATATACGCATGGAGTAAGGACGCCGACCAGACCAAGAAGAAATGCTCCGATGAAAAACTTCCACAAACCTTTTTCTTCATTTATACCTCCCTGAACGGTGCCAATTGTAGCATCATCAGTAAGCCGATCATTAGAAATCTTAATTACAAACTCCACATCTTTGGGAGGGGAGCAGGTAACATTATTGCATGCCATGAAATTGACTGCTCCTGAAACAGTAAATGAAGGCGAATTGCCGGTGACCTTCTGCCTGAATTCAGCCCTATTGCTGAATGACCTGATCTTCATTTCAAATGCTTCATCGAAGATCTCTTCGGGTTTTGTGACCTCGAAGGCTTTTTCGACAAGCAGAAAGTCCGGTACCGTATCAAAGCTGAAGGATGTCGGGATCGGTCCTCCTTCAGGAATATCCATTGAATAGATATGCGATCCTTCCCCGATATCTGCGACAAAAATCAGTTCATAAACCTTATCACCCTTTTTCTCATAACTGAATTCCCAGGTTACGGGATCATAAATCTGTGAGTGAACTGACAGGGTCAGAAAGCTCAATAGTAGAAGCAAAAACCTCGCTTTATACATAATATTATAATACTGATGATTGCTAACAGCAAAAGTAGTAAATAGTTAAACAAAAAAAAGGGAGGAAAGTTGAAGGAAGAGTTCCGGAGCGTAAAAGTGTTCAGACCAGGTCTATTTCATTATCATATCTGTCGAAGAAATGGAATTCCAGCATATGATAAGAAGTAATTGCCTGAACTTTAAGGATTATCCTGTACTTGAAGTTCCATTTCAGGTAGAGAGGTATCAATCCATTCCTGAGGTAGGATGCGACGAACGGATGGACATTCAGAATCAGTTTCCTGGTTTTGATCTTATCAACAATAAATGAAAGGATCCTTTCGAGCTTATCGGTGAAAAGAATTATTGGTTTCACCTCTCCTGTTCCCTCACATGTTGGACATTTTTCGTTGGTTACTATATGCATTTCGGGTCTGACCCTTTGCCTGGTAATTTGCATCAGTCCGAATTTTGTCAGCGGAAGTATGTTATGCTTTGTTCTGTCGGCAGCCATGAACTCCTTCATTCTTTCGAAGAGAATCTGCTTGTTCTCAGATGATTGCATATCGATAAAATCGATAACAATTATTCCCCCCATATCGCGCAGCCTCAGCTGACGTGCAATCTCGGCCGCTGCCTCCAGGTTTACTTCCAGTGCGTTCGATTCCTGGTCGTTGCCCGATCGTGACCTGTTCCCGCTGTTCACATCAATTACATGAAGAGCTTCAGTATGATCAATTATAAGGTATGCACCATGCTTGAACGAAACAGTTTTGCCGAAGAGGGCTTTTATCTGTTTGTTGACGCCAAAGTGATCAAAGATGGGTAGGCTCCCCTTGTAGACTTTAACAATTTTGACCTTTTCGGGGGCGATTTCCCTGATATATTTCCTTATATCATCGGCGAGGACAGGATCGTTGATATGAATGCTGTTGAAGCTGACACTGAGAATATCGCGAACAATAGTTGATGTTCTGTTCATCTCCCCGATAAAGAGTCTGGGGGACTTTGTTTCCTTTTTTACTGATGAGAATGCCGATTCCCACTTCCTGACCAGTTCCCTGAGTTCAGCATCCAGAATAGCAACTTTCTTCCCTTCCGCTGCCGTCCTTACAATTATTCCATAATTCCTTGGCTTTATGCTCTGAAGGAGGGCCTTAAGACGATTTTTCTCTTCAGGGTTTTCTATTTTTGCTGAGATGGATACCTTATCGGAAAATGGCATCAGAACAAGGTTTCTTCCTGCAAGTGAGATTTCCGATGCAAGTCTGGGCCCCTTTGTGGAGATCGGTTCCTTTGTAATCTGGACAATCACGGTCTGTCCTCCCTGCAGAACATCCGTTATTTTACCATCCTTATCTATATCGGATTCGGGCTTGAATTTATTAACAGGGATGACTCTCCCCTGTTTTTGCAACGCCATTAAATAATATTTCTGCTGAGTTCTGAACTGGGCACCCAGATCCAGATAGTGAAGGAATGCATCGCGTTCATAGCCGACATTAATAAATGCCGCATTAAGTCCGGGCATAATCTTTTTAACCTTACCCAGATAAATATCCCCCACACAAAACCGGACAGTACGTTTTTCCTTGTTTAGCTCTGTTAACTGCTTGTCTTCAAGCAACGCTATAGAAACCTCGGAATCACTCGCATCAATGATGAGATCCTTATTTGCCACTTCCTATATTAATCAGAATTAATATATTACCAA
>CAZKMH010000162.1:0-7977 GCA_964553395.1 uncultured Rikenellaceae bacterium
TTTGCGATGAAATTCTTCCACCCGCTGCTTTGTACTAATTCTGCTAGGCTCATATTACCTGATAGTTTTTAAGGTTACTTGGATTTATAGTTCTGCTCCGATATAAGATCTTACATTACGGAATCCGATATATGGTTTTGTTGAGTCCTGGTATTCATAGTCCCTTGCGCTTGTCTGCAGGAAATATGAAAAATCTTTCCAGGAGCCGCCACGGATTACCTTGCGTTTTAGTACCGGAGGATCCTGTGGTGCCGCGTTATATTCATAATTAGGCTGGAGGTCGTGCTGGAATATATAAGCAGAAGGATGATATGCACTGCGTATCCATTCTGAAACGTTGCCTGACATATCATAGAGTCCATATTCATTTGGTTCGTATGATCCGACTTTCCCTGCATAAACGTTACCGTCGTCGATATAATTGCCGCGTAATGGTTTGAAGTTTGCGAGGAAGCATCCTTCGTAGTTGCGGGTATAGGGACCTCCCCAGGGATACATGGAGAGATCAAGACCACCTCTTGCAGCATACTCCCATTCTGTTTCAGTAGGCAGCCTGTAAGCCATAACATCAACAACACCGCTTTGTCTCAGTGCAGAGTTCATGAAATCCGTTCTCCAGTGGCCGAAGGCAGTTGCCTGCATCCAGGAAAGACCGACTACAGGGTAATCATCGAACGAGGGATGCCAGAAATAGAGATCAGCCATCGGATCGTTGAATGCATATGTGAAATCCCTGATCCAGCAAAGAGTGTCGGGATAGATATTGATGACAATATGTTTAATGAATGAAGAACGGTCTTTGATATCAGTACGTGTCCCGTCAAGATTTGTGATCTGTCCTTCATAATGACCGGTATTGTTTTCATAATCAAAAACATACCTTGATTTGGCAGCTGACTGATAATCGACCCAGTAATATGAATAATTATATTTCCGGATATCATACTGTTTCCTGCCGTTAAATCTCTCTTCGGGAGGGTAATACATTTCTTCAATAACACTTTTAGTAACCTCTTCTTCCGGATCAATTTTTTCTTCCCAGTTTAGCCTGTTTGACTCGAGAACATTACCTTCATCGTCGGTCATAAAATATTCTCTGTCAGCTATTCCTGCCTCACCAAGGTTTGTTCTGAGGATTGAATCACGAACCCAGTATACAAACTGGCGATACTTGTTATTTGTGATTTCAGTCTGGTCCATCCAGAAAGCATCAACAGTTACAGTTTTGGAAAGGCTGTTCATCGCGAACAATGCATCCTGATCGCTGGGGCCCATTGTAAAGCTTCCGGCCGGAATAAAAGCCATCTCCATGGGTTCCGGTTCGAAGAATTTCTTTCTTCCGTCAACACCCGTCAGCTCACCCGTATTTGAAGTGCCGCACCCGCTTAAAAAAATTACAGATATCAGCACAAATAGGATTCCCTTTTTCATATATTCAGAATTTAATACGCAAGTAAGTTATTTTTTTCCAATAAATCATAAAAATCTGATACTTTTATATTTCATCCGGCTCCTGCCCAGGCTCAGATCAAAACAATAATTAACCATAAACTCATGCGACCCGCTGGAGCTTTTTCTGATGTCAGATAAAGGGAAATCATAAGCATAACCTACACGGATCCCATTATAAAGTTCCAGGCCAATCAGTCCGCTTAAAGCATCACCGGCTCTGTATGAAACGCCACCCCATACTTTTTTATTGTATCGGACAAGAGAAGTTACACTGAACTGTACTACACGGCCATCACTGAATGCAAAGACCGAAGGAACAAGCTCAAGTGACGGATTAGGAAGCTGGATCGTATATCCGCCTGCCAGATAGTAGTGCCTGGTCAGATAGGGTACTCCCTTTGAGAATTTTATTTTTGCCTGGTTCAGATGTGTAACTGACAGGGCAGCATAATATTTATCCGCATTCAGATATAACCCGAGCCCTGCATCAAAGGCAACAAAGCTTTCTTTACTTACCGGTATCAGCGGGTCCTGATCGGGCTGTGTGAAACCATCCCCGTTGGGTATCTGCCAGGTCGGGTCAAGAGTTTTGTTCACCATTCCCAGGCTCATTCCAATACCAAGTTTTCCGGAGCCGACATTCATGATGTAAGAGTAAACGGCCGAAAGATTAATGTCCCTGTCAAAGCCTACTTTATCGCTTTCGACGATTAATCCAACCCCGCTGCTTATCTTGAACAGGGAAACGGGAGCGCTGATATTGAATATTGTTGTTGTGGGAGCACCTTTAAATCCGATCCATTGCTGTCTGTTCATGGCAGTTGCACAGATCATTCCCGATGTCCCCGCAACACCCGGATTGTAAGTCAACGTACTGAACATGTATTGACTTGTTAACGGATCCTGCTGAGACCATGAACTGTAGCTTATAATTGCTAAAAAAAGAATCGTTATATGAACTCTTCTCATTTCTTTATTGTACCAACTGTAGCAATGCCCTCTGAATAAACAAGTAAAATAAGTAAAAATCTAAAACGTAAACAAATATACTTTTATTTAGTTTGAGGAGTAAAAAATTTGTTTTGATGAACATATGTAGTTAAAATATGAACATTATACGAAATTGATGGGGAAAAGTTTTATTCTGACTATTCAGATCTTTGATCTTTCAGCTCCAATATACCATCGTTCAGGAACCTCGTTCCTGTTAGCTTTAAGATAATCCTCGTGAGAGCACGCAATATAGATGTTCCTGTCATCTCCCGCAGGAAGCTCCATCCACCATCTGTCCGTAAGGTTGCTTTTTACAAATATCAGATCATCCTCAAGATCCGTAATCCTGACATGATATCTGATAAACCGTCCCGAGTTACTGTCGCTCAGAACAGGTGTTTCATATTGCTTCTGTGAAAAACCTTCAAGGAAGAACCATAGAATCTGGGCAGCAAGTCCTGCAGTCTGGTTTCTTATATCCAGCCCCGGATCGATATCGAACAGACCAAATATCTTCAGATTATCAGATATCCCCGCATACCTGGCCAGAAGGCATATTTCCTCGCCGTAAAAACCATTGGGAGAAGGAGATATGGTACCGGGCGCTTCAGATTGTCTGACTGCGGAAATATCAAAAACTGCTGCATCGGCATCCCTGAAAAGTGGTTCGGTGAGGTATATCGCTTTCCTGACATCACCGATTCTCACAAGTTCCGATTTACGTTTCTGAAACCTGTTGACCACCTGCTGATCATTCAGGTATGTCTGGTATCCGAGGTTTATGTAATGGTCAAAAGTACTTTTGTGACTGTGGATGATGCTGTTGAGGTAACTGAATGAATCATGCTCCTTCCTTTCTGAGGCATAATCAATACGGGAATCAACAGCCAGAAGCGAATACCTGATTTTCAGGCTGGTCAATGACTTGTCGAGTGCGGCTGCCAGTGCGCTGGAGCCGCCAATGATCACCGGGAAAATGCTCCCGTTGATGAGAAATGTCAGGATATCCGTCAGACCTGCAACAGAATCGTTAAAGGTGACACCTTGTTTCATGTTCCCCAGATCAATAATTTTCGATTTGCCCGGGATCCGTGCAAGCTTGTACAGCTCTTTCCTTACGGCATCAGGTCCTTTCTGTGATCCGTTGCCGGGCGAATTTCTTCCTTCCGGAACTCCCAGAATTGCGATTTTAAATCTGTTCAGATCCTTCAGTGGTGCATTTTCGGTATGGATCACGATGTTGTGAGGGAAACCTGCCTGGGATGCAAGATGTTCATAAACAGGACTTTCAATACTTACCGGATTAAAATAATCATTCAGGTCTGTCATGGTGGCTGATCGGGTACTCTTTATTTATTTTTACTGCTCTTTTCGATGATCTTTATACAATCTTCCCTCGTAAGCTTTTCCGCATCTGTACCTTTAGGAAGCCTGTAGTTTTGTTTTTCCCGGGTAAGATAGGGCCCGTACCTGCCGTTCAGGACCAGGATATCACCAAAATCCCTGATGATCTTTTTCTTTTCACTTTCCGTCTTTTCCCGGATTATTTCAAGAGCTCTTTCCATAGTAAGAATATAGGGATCGTCCACCCCCTTTTTCAAAGAGTAGAATTTGCCTTTAAACCGGACATATGGTCCGAACCTGCCGGTACCCACAACAATTTCTTCATTTTCGGACTGGCCCAGGGATCTCGGAAGCCGGAACAGATTTAAAGCTTCTTCGAGTGTAATTGTTTCAATGAGCTGGTCGCGGGTAAGGCTGGCAAACCTTGGTTTATTGTCGTTGTCTGAACTGCCGATCTGTGCAACCGGGCCGAACCGGCCCATTCTCACCGAAACAGGTTCTCCGGTATCGGGATGGTTACCCAGAACTCTTACGCCTGTCTGTCTTTCTTTTTTCTCGAGAGTTGTTTCGATTGTTTTATGGAATGGTACGTAGAAGTTGCGCAGCATTCCTGTCCATTTTACTTTACCCAGGGCTATCTCGTCAAACTGTTCCTCAACTTCTGCAGTAAAATGATAATCAACGATTTCAGAGAAGTTTTCAACGAGAAAGTCATTCACGATCATACCGATGTCCTGAGGAAAGAGTTTTGATTTCTCTTTACCCGTAACTTCTGTTTTGGTTGTTGGAATAACCTTCCCGTTTTCGAGTGTGAATATTTTTATCTGCCGTTTTTCTCCCGGCCTGTCTTCGCGTGTAACATACCCCCTGTGTTGAATTGTGGAAATAGTGGGAGCATAGGTTGATGGTCTTCCAATGCCAAGCTCTTCAAGCTTTTTTACAAGGCTTGCTTCGGAATATCGTGGAAGAGGCATCGTGTACTTTTGAATAGCAGTTATTATGTTATAGAACAGCGGCATTCCTTGTTTAACAGGAGGCAGAAGATCCTTATCCTCATCATCGTTTTCCTGATCGGTCGATTCTGTATATACTTTCAGGAATCCGTCAAACTTAATCACTTCACCTGTCGCACTGAATATCACGGATGAGTTGTTCATCTTAATTGAAATGGTAGTTTTTTCAATTGCCGCATCTGCCATCTGTGAGGCAATAGTCCTTTTCCAGATAAGCTCATAAAGCTTTTTTTCATTCTGGCTGCCGGAGATATTCTGATTATCGAGATAGGCAGGTCGTATTGCTTCATGTGCTTCCTGCGCACCTTTTGATTTTGTTACGTACTGGCGTGTTTTTGAATACTTCTCACCAAATCCCGAAATGATCACTTCACGTGCCTTTGACAGGGCAAGTTTTGAGAGATTTGTGGAGTCGGTTCTCATGTATGTGATCTTTCCTTCTTCATAAAGCTTTTGGGCTACAGCCATTGTCTGCGCAACTGAAAATCCGAGCTTCCGGAACGCTTCCTGCTGAAGCGTTGAAGTTGTGAATGGTGGTGCGGGAGACCTGGTTCCGGGCTTCACGGTCACATTTGTAACTTCAAATTCCGCGGAATTACATAGTTCGAGGAACTTTCCGGCTTCTTTCTCATCAGGAAATCTTTTTGAAGCCTCAGCCCTTATAATGGCGCTTTCGGGATTCTTTTCATCAATCCTGAAAATCGAATTGACTCTGAATGCCGATTCCGGTTTGAAAGAGATAATGTCCCTTTCACGTTCAACAATAAGCCGGACTGCCACAGACTGAACCCTGCCTGCCGAAAGTGAGGGTTGTACCCTTTTCCACAGGACAGGCGATATCTCAAAACCAACCAGTCTGTCAAGTATACGGCGTGCCTGCTGTGAATTGACCAGGTTCATGTCGATCCTCCTGGGATTTTCAACTGCTGCGGTAATTGCATCTTTGGTTATCTCATGGAAAACAATCCTGCGTGTTGTTGCCAGATCAAGACCGAGAACTGCCGCAAGGTGCCACGCTATCGCTTCTCCTTCGCGGTCTTCATCAGAAGCGATCCAGATGGTTTTAGACTCCTTTGCAGCCTTTCGCAGCTCACTTACAACCTTTGCTTTTTCTTTAGGAATCTCATAGTCGGGATTAAAATCATTCGTAATGTCTATGCCCAGGTTTTTTTTGGCGAGATCTCTTATATGCCCGAAACTGGATACAACGTGAAAATCCTTTCCCAGGAACTTCTCAATGGTTCTTGCCTTTGCAGGCGATTCAACAATTACAAGGTTTTCGATCATTTGCAGCGGGATTTTTTTGCTTTAAAAAACACGACAAAGTAAATCAATTAGGTACCAAACTTCAAAATAAACCGTTAAGATTCTTTAATATTTTGCTAATTTTAAAGCAAATTTCCTCTTCAGATGGACAGTAAGACAAACTACAAAAAATACCTGACCTGGTTCTGGTCAATCTTTGCTTTTCCCTTTGTTCTGGTGATTTTGATTTTTATCCTGATATCCCTCGAAAAGCTCGGACCAATGCCATCTTTCACTCAGCTCGAAAATCCGGAATATTACCTGGCAGCCGAGGTATATTCAGAAGATGAGATTCTACTTGGTAAGATCAGTATCGAAAACAGGACCTGGACTGATTATAAGGACCTGTCACCCTACCTTATTGCAGCTTTGATAGCAACCGAAGATATCAGGTATTACCGGCATTCGGGGATTGATGTCCGCGGAATCGCACGGGCATTGTTCCGTACTATTCTGCTAGGACAGAATACCGGTGGCGGGAGCACAATAACACAGCAGCTGGCAAAGCAGCTTTATCCGAGAGACACAGCAAACGTCTCGGCACTTGTCAGGAAGATCAGGCTCGGAGTCACAAAATTCAAGGAGTGGCAGACAGCTGTCAAGCTGGAAAAGAGCTATACAAAGGAGGAGATCATTGCGATGTATCTCAATAAGTATGATTTTAATTACCAGGCAATTGGTATAAAATCGGCTGCAAGGGTTTATTTCAATACAACACCCGATTCACTGAAGATTGAAGATGCTGCGGTTCTTATCGGGATGCTTAAGGCTTCCACATTGTATAATCCTGTAAGGAATTATGACCGTATGTTGCAGCGAAGGAATGTAGTCCTGTCACAGATGGCTAAATACGGTTATATCGACAGGAAACTTTGTGATTCCGTCAAACAGGATTCCATTTTACTTGACTTCCAGATTGAAGATCACAATACAGGTCTTGCAACATACCTGAGGGAATATCTGAGAAATACCATGACCAGGCCTGAACCTGACAGGAATAAATATGTTCAGCAGGCATCCTATGATGATGCCCTGTGGGAATGGGAAAATTATACGCTCTACGGATGGTGCAACAAGAACAAAAAGCCTGACGGTTCCAATTATGATATTTACAAAGATGGCCTTAAGATCTACACGACTGTAAATGCAAAGATGCAGCAGTATGCCGAAGAAGCTCTGGCAGAGCATCTATCCAACGAGGTACAACCCGATTTTTATGCAAGGGCAAAGACATTTAAAAATCCTCCCTATTCCGATTATCTGCCAAAAAAGGTCATCGACGAGCTTATAATGAGGTCACTCAGACAGAGCGACAGATATTATATCATGAGGGCAAGAGGTGCGCCGGAAGATTCTATAATGCTCGCATTCAACACAAAAGTGCGGATGAGGGTATTTTCCTGGAGAGGCGAGATCGATACGATTATGACACCCCTGGATTCAATCTGGTATTATAAATACTACATAAGATCGGGCATGCTTCTGATGCAACCTTCTAACGGGTATGTTAAAGCTTATGTTGGCGGTCCTGATTTCAGATATTTCAAATATGATGTCTGTACCCAGCAAAGAAGACAGGTAGGAAGCACAATAAAGCCGTTTCTTTATACAATCGCAATGCAGAATGATTACTCTCCGTGTTATGAAGTGGAGAATATACCGCGTTCCTTCGATGTCGGAGACTCAATTCCCTGGACACCCAAAAGCTCGGGAAACAAGGCTTATCACGGGAAGATGGTTACCCTTAAATGGGGACTGGCCCAATCCGAAAACTATATCTCGGCCTGGCTCATGGAGCAATTCAGTCAATCGACAGTGGTTGACCTTATGCATAAAATGGGGGTCAGGAGCTTCCTTGATCCTGTTTATT
>CAZKMH010000163.1:0-7963 GCA_964553395.1 uncultured Rikenellaceae bacterium
GCCGCATCCATTGCTGGAATGTTCCTTACAACTGAAGCTGTGATTGTTGAGGAAAAAGAAGATAAGCCGCAAATGCCACCACAGGGCATGGGTGGCGGAATGCCAGGCATGATGTAAAATCATCAAGCAAATAATCAATTGATTGCAGGGGCGTTGCATATGCGACGCCCCTGCTGTTTATTAATATTATTAACCCCCTTTTAGGGGGCAGGGGGGTCATTTATTTTTATATATTTGCACCTGCACTGGAACGTACTACCCAGATGGATAAATTCCGGAACTTCTGTATCATTGCACATATTGACCACGGTAAAAGCACCCTGGCCGACAGGCTCCTGGAAAAAACCAATACAATTCAAGAACGGGAATACCAGGATCAGATTCTTGACAATATGGATCTGGAACGGGAGAGAGGCATTACAATCAAGAGCCATGCCATCCAGATGGAATATATCCATGAGGGCACAAAATATTTCCTGAACCTGATCGATACCCCCGGACATGTCGATTTTTCATATGAAGTTTCAAGATCGATTTCTGCATGTGAAGGAGCTCTGCTTGTAATTGATGCAACCCAGGGAATTCAGGCTCAGACGATCTCAAATCTATATATGGCTATCGATCACGATCTTACGATTATCCCGGTTCTGAATAAAATGGATATGGCCAATGCTATGCCAGAAGAGGTTAAGGATCAGATAGTTGACCTGACAGGGTGTGACAGGGCTGATATTATTGAAGCCAGCGCAAAAACCGGAATGGGAGTTGAAAGGATCCTGAGCGATATCGTAAAACTAATCCCTGAGCCTAAGGGCAATCCGGATGCCCCCCTTCAGGCTCTGATCTTCGACTCCATATTCAATTCGTTCAGGGGAATAATAGTATACTTCAAAATTGTAAACGGTACCCTGGGCAAAGGTGACAGGGTAAAATTTTTAAGCACCGATCATGAATACAATGCTGAAGAAATAGGGGTCCTGAAACTGAAGCAGGACCCCCGTGAGGTGATGGGCCCTGGCGATGTCGGCTACATTATTACGGGCGTAAAGGTCTCTTCGGAAGTCAGGGTTGGAGATACCATAACGCATGTTAAAAACCCGTGCGACAAAGCTATTGCAGGATTTGTGGAAGTTAAACCAATGGTTTTTGCCGGCATGTATCCTGTTGATGCGGATGAATATGAGGACCTGAGAAATTCGATCGAAAAGCTTCAGCTGAATGATGCATCCCTGTCATTTATTCCTGAATCATCTGCAGCACTGGGCTTCGGATTCAGGTGTGGATTCCTGGGATTGCTGCATATGGAGATAGTACAGGAGCGGTTGGACAGGGAATTCAATATGGATGTAATAACAACCGTTCCAAACGTTTCATTTAAGGTGCTGACCACAAAAGGTGAAGAGATCGATGTCCATAATCCGTCAGGACTTCCTCCGGTAACTAACATAGAGAGGATCGAGGAGCCGTATATTATAGCACATGTTATTACGCAATCGGATTATACCGGACCTATTATGAATCTATGCATCGATAAAAGAGGCACCCTGAAAAACCAGGTATATCTTACAAGAGACAGGGTCGAGCTTACGTTTGAGATGCCGCTATCGGAAATTGTTTTTGATTTTTATGACAAGCTGAAAAGTATTTCAAAGGGTTATGCATCATTCGATTATTTTTATACAGGTTACAAAATAGCTGATCTTGTCAGACTTGACATACTGCTGAACGGTGAAATGGTAGATGCACTTTCAACGCTTATTTACCGTGGGCATGCGTATGAATTCGGACGGAAGATGTGTGTCAAGCTAAAGGAGCTCATTCCCCGTCAGCAGTTTGATATTGCCATTCAGGCAGCAATCGGAGCCAAAATAATTGCGCGCGAAACAGTTAAAGCTGTAAGAAAGGATGTAACGGCCAAGTGCTATGGTGGAGATATAACAAGGAAAAGAAAGCTTCTTGAGAAACAGAAGAAAGGCAAGAAACGAATGCGCCAGATAGGCAATGTAGAGGTGCCGCAGCAGGCCTTTCTTGCAGTCTTAAAGCTGGATTGACCGGTCAGCTTATAAGCTTGTAGCCCCTTCCATGAACATTGAGTATCCTTACAGAAGGATCCTTTTTAAGATATTTTCTCAGCCGTGTAATATAAACATCCATACTTCTTGCATTGAAGTAGTTATCGTCTATCCAGATTGATTTAAGTGCATAATTTCGTTCCAGGATCTCCCTCCCCTGCCTGCACAGGAGTTCAAGCAATTCCGCCTCTTTCGTTGTAAGCCTGATAGTTTCATCTTCAAAAAGCAGCAGTTGCTTGAGTGAGTTGAAAGTATATTTCCCGATAATATACAGATTTTGTTTATCAGCGGTTGGGCTGGTCGTTCTTTTAAGAATGGCCTGTATCCGGTACAGGAGTTCTTCCATAGAAAAAGGCTTTGTAATATAATCATCAGCCCCTGATCTGAAACCTTCAAGAATATCCTCTTTCTGGCTCTTTGCTGTCAGAAAAATTACAGGCATCTCCGGATTGATTTTTCTGATCTCCCCTGCCAGTGCAAGACCATCCATTTCCGGCATCATTATATCGAGTATGCACATATTGTATTGTCCGGATGAAAAAGCTTCCAGGGCGGCCTTACCATCGGCGTACAATGCCGTTTCATAACTTTTGGCAGTGAGGTAATTCTTAAGAAGGTTGCCAAGATTGCTGTCATCTTCAACCAGAAGTATCCTTATATTTTTCATTTTTGCTCGTTTTGAGGAATGAAAATTGTGAATTTTGTACCTTTATTTAACTGGCTCTCAACCTTTATAGTGCCATTATGCTCATCAATAATCTTTTTTACATAGCTTAAACCAAGTCCGAATCCCTTTACATTATGAATATTTCCGGAATGGACACGATAAAACCTGTCATAAATTCTTTTCATATTCTCCCTGCTTATCCCTATACCATTATCTTCTATGACAATGATAATACCCTTTCTTGTATTTTTTGTTGTAATATCGATCTCAGGTTTCCCTTTTGAGTATTTGATTGCATTGTCGATAAGGTTCGACATGGCATTCATGAAATGTATTTCATCAACCATGGCCAGAGACGACACAGCCCTGAGGTCTGTTGTTATTTTACCCTGTCGGCTATTGATCTGTAATGTAAAATTCTCCATGGTACTGGTAAGTATCCTGTGAATATCCAGTGAAGCCATGTTCAGCCTCATTTTTGTTTTATCAAATATCGCCATCTGCAGGACTTTTTCAACCTGGAATTTAAGGCGCATACTTTCATCGGATATCACTTTGGCGAGATTGTCGATATTCTTGTTTTCCTCAGGGATAGATTTATCGGACATCATCTGCGAGGCCAGGGAAATGGTGGATATTGGTGTCTTCAGTTCATGGGTCATATTGTTAATGAAATCGTTCCGGATCTCAGATATTTTTTTCTGCCGGAAGATCACCACAAATGTGCTTGTTGTAAGTATCAGCAGGAACAAAGTAAACAGCAGAGAAAGTACCCCAAGACTTCCGATTTTTTCAAATTTATATTGCTGTTCCTGGAGGCAGTACAATACAAGCTGATTCTGGCTGGGAACAGGATCATTGGGGAAGAGCTGGCTGATAAATTTATTTGTGCCGGGTTTATCGGTATACCCCGGAGTTTTCCAGATCACCCCATATCGTCCTGAACGCACTGAAAACTCGAAATCAAGGTTGATACCTACTTTGGTAAGTGCCGACCTGAGCATTACCTGCAGATTCCCGGGTTCGATCCTTTCCCTGATATCTGGCGTACTGTAGAGGATCTTGTCCATTATACTTTCAAGGAAGACTATTTTATTGGAAACGCGTCCTGTCAGTTCTGCGCTGACCGACTCCGGTGAGGTCTCAATCGACTCCTCCGGAGGGAAAGTTGAAATATCCTCATCGGAAATGAATATTTTCTGCCCCGAACTGGTTATTGCTATTGGTTCTTCAGAGTTATTGAGACCATACATTTCAAGCAGCTTTGAATTGGGCTGATATCCCCTCAGTATCCTTGCAAGCGGGGAATTTGCCGGAACAATAGCTGTTACAGAATCAGCCGATGCAGGATCTATCTCCTCAACAATCCTGTTTATGAGCTCTTTCTCTTCAAGATCGTTGATCACCGACTCGAGTGCTTTGTTGGCAAGAAGCCGGAACTCCTGATCTGTTATATTGATTGCATTACGTATCCAGTACAGCTGAATAAGAATTAAGCCTGACAATGCCAGGAAAAAGAAAACAGCCAGTAATGCAATGGTCCTCCGCTTCATACAGTCGCAAAAGTACGGATATATATAATTTAAGTTTAAACTCTTTAACTTTCTTTAACAACTCTGACCTGCAAGCTATAATTAAAGAAAGCATAATAATGGATATTCTCCGGACAGCATATTATGTAAATTAAAAGGGGCTGAAAAGGTTAAATATTTTAACATTTGATTAAAAAAATGTTAATTTTATGTTATTTGGATAAAAAAGTTTTTTTATATGAAATGTTCGGTTTATCTTTGTATAGGATTTGGCACGAAATTTGGTATAAGATTTATAGAGGTTTTTTCATAGGTTAGGTTAGTTTTAGGGTTATCAAAAAACGGGCCGCTTTCGTTCTGGAAGCGGCCTTTCTTCTTTACTTCCGGTATGTCTGACCGGAATCAGGTTGTAAGGCTTAAGTATTAATCGTCAGGACTATTTCAACCTCATCACCTTAACGACATCAATATTCTTATAAAGGGCAGTCTGATAAATATGTTTTCTGATAAGGGCTGATTTCTTCTTCTGGATCCAGATAAGGTTTATAACTACTGAGGATCCGTCTTTCAGAACAAGCTGTGCTTTCTTCTCCTTGTGTGGCATTATCAGTTTATTTATGCCAGCCCAGGGGAAAGTTCTTTTGGGGGGGTTGAACAATCCGTATCTGAACTCAATTTTATCTTCATCGATCAGGAAAAACCGGTCTTTTCTTTTTACTGTTGCAATTGCGGCGATGATTCCAACTATCAGGGCGATTCCGAACGGAGCCAGTGACAAGACAGGCAACACCTGATGCATCCCGAAAAGAGGGCTGGCAATCAGAACATATACACCACCGAGAAAAAATGCTGCAGCAAAGGTCCATAGAAGGATCTTTCTGCTTTTTGTAAACTCCTCTTCTGACAGGTTTAAATTGAGCTTTTCCATATTCTAGTGGATTATGTAATGCAAATTCCTTTCCTTTCCGGAGGTATCAGGTCCTATTTTAAAAACTCCTGTCACACACTCTATCTCCCTCAGTACTGACAATATCCGGTTTATATCAGGTTCATTATCAATATTATATATCTGGAAGATATAATCAATTTTTTTGAGCTTTTTTATGAAGCAGCTTTTTCCTGCGCGATTCGATACCAGGTCGAAGATGGTACCTGTCGGGGAGAAAGAATCCGAAAACCTGCTGAAGGTCAGTTCGGGATCAGGTTCATCATGAATTATAACAGGATCAGTATTTCTGAGGGATATTCCCAGCTTCCTGTTGAGGATCAATGAAAGTTTATAATCCGGCTCAGCTGAAACAATGCCAAACAGAACCGATTCAGGATCATCAGTGACTTTTAATTTTACCTTCTTGATTTTTGGTATGATTTTCATTCAGGATAGCCATAATCTATAAAGGTATGAAAAAATAGAAAGATGCTACTCAAAGTTCCCGGAATTCTCTTTGATCTTTTTCCAGGCTTTCTGTGAGGCTTCCTGTTCCGCCTCCTTTTTTGACACTCCATGTCCCTGGCCGAATTCTTCCTTATTTATGAAAAGGGTTGTTGTAAAAAACGCCTTCTTATGGCTGGAATCATACTCTTCATTATACGTAAAAAGAAGATTTGCACAATTTTTCTGCACCCATTCAAAGACAAGGCTCTTGTAATCGGTGTCTGTGGAGACAATCGTATAAAGGTCAAGATATTTGCTGAATACTTTTTTGATAAAGAGTTTTTTTGTTTTTTTAAAGCCTTTATCAATAAAAACTGATCCAATCAGGGCTTCAAGGGCATCACCGCAGAGATTTTTCGAATTGTGAAGTGAATTAACGTTACTTATCAGGATATTGTCGATTCCCATCGATAAAGCAAGCTGATTCAGCACGTCCCTGTTAACTATCCGTGAACGGATTTTAGTCATGAAGCCTTCATTGGCATCAGGAAACTTTTCGAAAAGGTAATCCGAAAGTATTGCATCAAGGACTGCATCGCCCAGATATTCAAGTCTTTCATTATTTACCCGTTTCCCGTCGGGAAGGGTATAGGATGCCGAACGGTGGATAAAGGCTACTTCGTACAATCGCAGGTTTCCCGGCCTGAATCCGAGAATTTTTCTCAAACGGGAGCCAAATTCCCGTTTATCAAGCAAATAGGTGCCATTTGATTTTTTGAGAAGCAAGGATTCTAATCCAGAAATTTTTTAAAAACGACCGAGGCGTTATGTCCGCCAAATCCAAAGGTATTACTGATGGCAACATTAACAACTCTTTTCTGTGCCCTGTTAAGGGTCAGGTTCAGGTTCTGATCTACCTGTGGATCGGGAACCTTCAGATTTATTGTTGGCGGAACAGTTTCGTGCACAATAGAGAGGACTGATGCAATAGCTTCAACAGCTCCTGCTGCACCCAGTAGATGTCCGGTCATTGATTTTGTTGCACTTATGTTCAATTTGTAGGCATGTTCACCGAATACAGTCAGAATTGCCTTTGCTTCGGAAAGATCCCCAAGAGGTGTCGCAGTTCCGTGGACATTTATATAATCGATATCTTCAGGCTTAAGACCTGCATCCTGCACTGCAATCTTCATCACATTACATGCTCCGCGTCCTTCAGGATGCGGTGCAGTGAGGTGATAGGCGTCAGCAGTCATGCCGGTACCAATTATTTCGGCGTATATTCTTGCACCCCTTGCCTTTGCCTGCTCATACTCCTCCAGGACAAGTGTTCCGGCACCTTCTCCCATGACAAATCCATCCCGTGTACGGTCAAAAGGTCTTGAGGCTGTCCGGTATTCTTCATTGTTTGTCGAAAGCGCCTGCATAGAATTAAAGCCACCGATTCCGGGTTCATTGATTGCAGCCTCGGAACCTCCAGAAAGGAAAATATCAGCTTTATTCAGGCGGATATTGTTCACTGCATCTATGATGGCGTGAGTTGATGAGGCGCAGGCAGATACTGTCGAATAATTCGGCCCTCTGAAGCCATATTTAATGGAGATTGATCCGGCGGCTATATCTGCAATCATTTTAGGAATAAAGAAAGGACTGAAACGGGGAGTCCGGCCGCCCTCAACATAATCTTTTATCTGGTTATAAAAGGTATCGAGTCCGCCGATACCTGAGGAATATATCACACCGACTCTGTCCCTATCGATTTTTTCGAGATCCAGTCCGGAATCTTTGATCGCCTCATCCGTGGCTACAATGGCATACTGTGCGAACCGGTCAAGCTTATTGGCTTCTTTTCTGTCAAAAAAATCAGAAGAGTCGTATCCTTTTAATTCACATGCAAATTTTGTCTTGAACTTTTCAGTATCGAAGCGGGTAATCAAAACTGCCCCGCTCACTCCGTTTATAAGCCCTTCCCAAAATTCATGCAAATTACTGCCAATAGGAGTCAGAGCTCCAAGGCCTGTCACAACAACTCTTCTCATAAAAGGGAAATTAACAAGGCAATGCTATTTTGCATTCTCCTCTATATACTTGATAGCATCACCGACGGTGCTTATGGTTTCTGCCTGATCGTCGGGAATTCCGATATTGAATTCTTTTTCAAATTCCATGATCAGCTCAACAGTATCAAGAGAGTCAGCACCCAGGTCATTAGTGAAGCTGGCCTCGGGAGTTACTTCTGATTCGTCAACTCCAAGTTTGTCAACTATAATCTCTTTTACTCTTGTGGCAATGTCAGACATAATGATAAATTTTAATT
>CAZKMH010000164.1:0-4478 GCA_964553395.1 uncultured Rikenellaceae bacterium
AAACAGTGCATAAAAGTATGAGAACAATCCTTATCTCCTGGAGAAAAAAACCGACAAATATGAAAGCAGCACCTACAGGGAGACGAAAGAACAAGCCTATAATGTAGCAGCAGGTCTACTGGCTCTTGGAATAAATAAGGGCGACAGGATCGCATTATTATCTGAAGCCCGGACTGACTGGGTAATAAGTGAACTTGGAGTATTACATACCGGCGCCATAAGTGTACCTCTATCCATCGCACTTAAAGAGGGCGCTGATCTCAAATTCAGGCTTGATCATTCAGGATCAAGATGGGTGATAGTCTCAAACCTCCAGCTTGATAAAATAAATTCAATCAGGCAGGATCTTAAAAATCTTGAAAAAGTCATTCTGCTTGACCCAAAGGAAAGTTATTCCGGAGATGAGATATATATAGGAGAGGTTAAGAAAATGGGAGAGGAATACCTTGGCAAAAACCATGATAAATTCATTGAAACATTAAGATCGGTTGTCCCGGATGATTATGCAAATATCTGTTATACTTCAGGGACTACGGCTGATCCCAAGGGAATAATCTTATCACACAGAAATTATACTGCCAATATTGAACAGACGCTTACACTTATGGATGTTCCCGAGTGGTGGTCAACACTCCTGATCCTTCCATGGGATCACTCATTCGCTCACACAGTCGGCATTTATATAATGATGGCTGTCGGAGCAAGCCTGGCCGCCCTTCAGTCTGGCAAATCGTATCTTGACAGCCTGAAAAATATTCCGGTGAATATTAAGGAGGTCAGGCCTGTTTTCATGTTCAGTGCCCCGGCACTGGCAAAAAACTTCCGGAAAGGAATTGAAAAGGGTATAAGGGATAAGGGTCCGTTTGCAGAAAAGCTTTTTAAGCATGCCCTGAAGGTTGCTTACTCATACAATGGCATAGGATGGGACAAAGGGAAGGGATTAAAAATACTTCTTAAACCATTGTGCATGCTTTATGATAAAATTTTGTTCAGTAAGATAAGACCAAACTTTGGCGGACGGCTTAAGTTCTTCTTCGGGGGAGCGGCATTGCTTGATATTGAACTTCAGAAATTCTTTTATGCAATAGGGATCCCAATGTTGCAGGGGTATGGCTTATCAGAGGCATCCCCGGTTATTTCAGGAAATATGGAAAAGAGACATAAACTTGGATCATCGGGCTTTTTAGTTAAAAATCTCGACCTTAAAATTTGTGATGAGGATGGAAAGGAATTGGCAACAGGAACAAAGGGTGAAATAGTGGTCCGGGGAGAAAATGTTATGAAGGGATACTGGAAAAACGAAAAGGCAACAAGAGAGACCATTCGTGACGGATGGCTCCATACAGGAGATATGGGGCACATGGATCAGGACGGATTTCTTTATGTTCTCGGCAGATTTAAAAGCCTTCTTATTTCTGATGATGGTGAAAAATACAGCCCCGAAGGAATTGAGGAAACCATAACTTACAGGTCAGCACTTATTGACCAGATGATGCTATATAACAACCAGAATAAATATACTTCTGCCCTGATAGTTCCAAATAGGGAAGCTCTTACAGGATGGGCAAAAAGCAATAATATAAATCTAACTGAATCAAAAGGACTTGAGGCTGTCCTGATTGAATTGGAATCAGTGATTAACCAGTATAAGCAGGGAGGTGTATATGATGATCTGTTCCCTTCAAGGTGGCTCCCTGCTGCAATAGCCATCCTCGATGAACCATTCAGTTCGGATAATAAACTTATAAACAGTTTGGGGAAACTGGTCAGAGCGAAAGTTATCGAACGGCACAAGGATAAAATAGACTACTTATATACTCCTGAAGCGAAAAACATAATAAATCAAAGGAATCTTGCTGCTGTCAAAAAAGTACTGGAAATTGATTAGTTTGCAGTATTTACGGGAATAGCATATGAACTACAGGAGCTGGAATACGCACTTATTTCGGATGATATTCACTTTAAGAAGAATACCAGCTCCATCAGCCTTAATATTGGGATCTCTTTTTAATATCAGACATGCGACTGACAATTTTTTTAAACGGTCCGAGGAGTGTATTCCACGGAATTTCCGAAAGTACCATTAATACCAGTATATCAGGTCCGAAATAGGTTGATGCCAGAACAATTGCCATGCCGTTATTCATATAAGCAGCGGTTATAGCCAGGGCTATTTTATTCTCTTTATTCTCCTTGTAGCATATAAGATATCCTATGGCATGAAGCAAAATGAATACCAGGTATAAAACTGCTGTTTTCCATATCAGGCTGACAGGATTGTCAAGTATGGCATCCCTCTGAGAAGAAAGTGCAATATAAACAAATGTGAAAAGCAGTATAATATTTGCGGAGGTGAGAAGGTGTTGACTTTTATTGATTAGCAGGGGGAAATATTTCTTGATAACCTGGGATAGAATCATAGGAAGAAAAATAAGAATTGCTATATCTTTGAATACCGATAATTTGTTGATTTCAAGACCATTGGAATCAATCAACCAGAATAACAAAGGAACTGAAAAAGGAGCAATCAGCTGAGTAACAATTACGATGCTCATGGCAAGGGAGATATTCCCTTTCAGAATATCAGTCAGAGCCGGAGATGAGACTCCTGCCGGCATTGCTGTAAGAAGAAGTATGCCGAGTGCAAGTTCGTTATTAAAAAGTTTAAAGGATAAAAAAAGCAGTAAAGGAATAATGAACATATAAACAGAAGCAATAAAGATCATTAATTTATAGTTCCTTATCTTTTCAAATACCTCAATAGCATCAATTTTAAGGAAAACAAAAAACAGCATCATACCCAGCAATACCGCTGGCAGGTATCCGGGGATTTCAAATGGCGCCGGTTTCCACAATCCAATAATGATTCCGGCTATCAGGAAAGTCCAGAAATATTTTTCAATAAACGCGCTGATTTTCATCTGTCACTTTCGGAATTTTTGTCTAAAGTATCCTTTTCCTGAACAGGATGTCATTTCCGTGTGTTACATTTAAGTTTAAATTTAAGAAATTGATTTTTTCCCGGCACTTCATAAACTATAAATCAATTATGAAACTCGTGTTTATTTTATTTACAATCCAGTGGATACCCTTCATAAATTCCTCTCTGTCTTCTCCTTCAATATTATAGAACACAAAAGGCAGGGTTAGTGGTCCCGGGCCTGATGATTTTTTCCACCTCACTACAAAATTCCTTTTCTCATGAAAAATATCACCTATTTTTGAGAATGTTTAAATTCAAAATGTATAATTCATTTTATGCAAACATTATTTAAGAAAATCATTCAAATAATACTGCTAACAATTCCTTTTACACAGGTATTTTCTCAGGAAAAGGTCGCCATTCCAATTATTCAGGGCGAAATAAAATATGATGGTATTGTTGATGATCAATCCTGGCAGATGATAACTCCTCTGCCAATGGTCATGCATACACCTGTATTCGGGAACAGCCCTACTGAAAAGAGCGAAATAATGATATGTTATGACAATACTTATTTGTATATAGGCGCAAGATTATTCGATTCAAATCCTTCAGAGATGCTGATCTCGTCAAAGAAGCGTGATGAAGCTGAAGTGGTTAGTGAAGAATTAATACTGATACTCGATTCATTTAATGATAAAGAAAATGGTGTGGGATTTTCAACCACCCCGGCAGGTTTGAGAAATGATTTCACAATTTCAAAAGATGCGATGAATTTTTCCCATGATGGTCCTTTTAATTATAGCTGGAATACATTCTGGGATGTGAAAACAACAAAAAATGACCAGGGTTGGTTTGCAGAGATCAGGATACCGTTTTCAAGTATACGGTTTAAAAATAAGGATAGTAAAATTACTATGGGACTTATTTGTGTTCGCAGGATTGCCCATAAGAATGAGGTAGATGTGTTCCCGTCGATACCGCCAAACTGGGGAGAATCAAGTTGTTATCGCCCTTCAAAGGCACAGGAGATTTCCCTGGAAGGTCTTGTATCAAGAAAGCCATTCTATATCGCTCCCTATGCTATCGGAGGTTATCAGCAGGATAATGTACTGAATGAAACTGCATCAGGATATAATATTGTTAACAGTCCAAAGTTCAATGCCGGGCTTGACGTAAAGTATGGCCTTACAAACAACCTGACAATGGACCTTACTGTAAATACAGATTTTGCACAGGTTGAAGCCGATAATGAACAGATAAATCTTACCCGTTTTTCCCTGTTCTTTCCGGAGAAAAGAACTTTTTTCCAGGAGCGCTCAAGTGTGTTTGCTTTCGATTTTGAACCAAATGCAAGTCTTTTTTACAGCAGAAGAATAGGACTTCAAAATGGGGAACAGGTTCCAATTCTGGGAGGTGCCCGCATTACTGGTATGGCAGGGAAATGGGATATGGGATTTCTTGATATGCAGACACAGGCAGTCAACCATACAGATACTTCAGGAAATGATCTGGCATCACAAAATTTTGGGATACTCCGCTTAAGGCGACAGGT
>CAZKMH010000164.1:4488-7960 GCA_964553395.1 uncultured Rikenellaceae bacterium
AAATGAAAATACCTATATTGGCGGGATTCTGACTTCACGAATAGGGACCGATGGTTCCTATAATACTGCATATGGTCTGGATGGTATCTTCAAAGTATTTGAAAATGACTATCTTAATGTTAAACTGGTCCAGTTGATAGATAATTCATTAAGGAACAATATGTTTTCACTTGATCCAACCCGGTTATATGTAAACTGGAGCAGGTTTAACGATAAGGGATTGAGCTATGATTTCACCTGGTCGAGAAGCGGAAGGGATTTTAATCCTCAAATAGGATTTCAGATGCGTTCCGACTATACACATTACCATGGAGGATTGGGATATGGCTGGATCCCTGGCGAAACATTCTCTCTCCAGAATCACCAGGTTGGTATTAGAACCCAGACATTCACGGATAACCGGGACAATTCAATTCAGTCATCTGATATTGCACTGGAATATGAATTCAGGTTCAAATCGAATTATAATGGAAATTTCTCGTTAACGCGGATGTACGAAAATGTTGCGGACACCTTCAATTTTTCGAGAGATACTTATGTTCCAACCGGGATATACAGATTCATCCAGTTAGAGACACATATCAACTCGCCGGAGACAAATCATCTCATACTGGGACTTGATTTTTGGGGAGGATCCTTCTATGACGGGAACCGTTATTCTTTCGGATTTGAACCCTCATGGAACATTGGATCTTCTGTTCAGTTAGCCCTGGAATATAATCATGACTTCCTGAAATTTAAGGATCGCAACCAGTCATTTTCCGGTGGTGTATTGGGATTCAAGGCTCATATCATGGCCACAACTAAATTATCAGCCAGCGCTTTCATCCAGTATAACAGTGCAGAAAACGATTTCATCACCAACATCAGGCTGAGGTATAATCCCCGCGAAGGGAATGACTTTTACATCGTTGTAAACGAGGGGCGCAGTACGTATCGCGATATTGAGAATCCCAGACTCCCTTTATTTAACAGCCGGTCAATTTTGCTGAAATACACTTATACTTTTACTCTTTAATTATCAGGATAGAATGAATTCTGGATCCAGATCCTTCTTCAAAAATGTCACAAGCTGCCATATAGTTATCGTAGTTTTCCAAATCTGGTTCAAAATCAATAAGAATATCTATATCACTTTTATCTGAAAGTTTGAAGTAATAAAAAAGAGTGTGTGTGACTACCTTTTCTTTTGAGTCGTTTAAAATGGATAGCCTATTGCAATATTCAACACCAGGTTCTCTCTTCTCCATGAAGAATTTGCAAAGTTTATTTGATTAGTTACCCACCTATGATTTTCTTCCAGCCAGGGTTCTCTTAATGGTATGGCAAGATCGAATCGTAAAATGAAAAAGGAGACATCAATTCTTACACCCACACCAGCCCCTACTGCGAACTCACTCATAAATCCGGAAAACAAAAAGGGGCTTCCGGTATTTGCAGGATTTGATTTTTGCAACCAGACATTTCCGGCATCTGCAAACAATGCACCTTTAATAAAACGATAAATATTAAAGCGATATTCTCCATTTATTTCAAGTTTTATATCACCTCCTAATTGTAGAAAACCTCTGCTATCGACATTCTGATAATAGGTGCCCGGCCCGACAGAATTAATTTGAAAACCACGAAGACTGTTAGGCCCGCCACTGAAAAACTGCCTGGTGTAAGGTAAAACAGAAGAATTCCCGAATGCCTTACCTACACCTGCAAAAACCCGCAGTGCAAGTTTGTTCTTATCTTTAAAATTATAATAGCCACGGGCATCTATACTAAATTTTGCATACTGCGAATAGATAGAACCTATTACCTTAGAAGGGCTTTCTGATGATGGTTTGTTACCGCCTATTAATTTTGCCAGTGAAAATACATTTCCGGCAGTCTCTGCTGTGGAATGTAAATAGTATTGTATTTTCTTCAGTGGTTCTGGTTGTTCATTATAAGTAAACGAATAATTTCCGCCTGCAATGAACATTTCTTCATAGCTTTTCTTCAGAAAAGGGTTGGAATCCAGTAATTCTGTGAATGCGGCTGATTGGTTCGCAATAGAAGTATAGCTTATATCTATAGGATTTAATTCATGTTCTATTCTGATATTTTCTCTCCACTTGAAACCATAATTGAACTGGAAAGTGCGCATATCAAAATAGTCAACTCTTTTCATAAAGCTATAAGAAAATAATAACGAGGTTTTTGGAATATAGATACTTGTCGTCTTCTTTATGTTAAAAGGAACAAGAAAGCGTGGGAAAGTCAACTCTACCTGTGGATTCCAGGAGTAAGAATATAAATTCTTATTATTTCCGCTAAATTGTGCCTCAAATGATCCGGCCATATTTAGATTTAACAGTTCCGCCCCTTTAAATGTATTTCTATTCAGAATGCTTAAATTCAATCGTGGCCCTGTAAAATTATTTGATTTTGAGACAATATCTATTTCTGCCCTGAATGCGCGATTTGGCATGGTTGTCATTAAAATGGTTACATCTAAAAATCCTGCAGCGGTTGTATCGCTATTGGAAAATTTCACCTGGACAAATTTAAAATTGCCCATCGACATCAAACGGTTAAGGGTTATAATATGATTTTGTCTTGAATAAATCTCATTTTTCCTTAAATAAACCAACCTTAAAATTACTCCTGGCCTGATGTTCATCTCTGATTCTTTGCCAAGGAATACATTATTCTGATATCTTATTGTGTCTTTCGTTATGTCAGTAACTTCCTCATTTAATGAATAATCCTGATCAATAAATACATTGTTAATACGGTAAACAGTTAAGGCATTTTCCGGAATGCTGTCTTTTAAAGTTAGTTTCAAAGATATGGTACGGTCCACGGCTGAAGTATCAACTTTAAAAAGTAAATAATCCGGATTAAAGTAGAAGTACCCATTGTTCTTTAACAAAGCATCGATTCGTATCCTCTCATTTTTTAAAATATCGAGATTATAATCTTTACCCGGGTCAATGAGTGATTTTTTCTTCTCAGTAAGAATAGTATTACTTAAGCTATCATCTGGAATAGCGTATATCAGCTCTTTTACAGTATAGGGTTTATGAATGTGACTCGTATAAATTACTTTGGCAGTATGATTTTTTTCCACAATTCGTGATTCAGAATAACTTTTGAAAATTCCAATGTTAAATAACTTTGCATCAATGAGGGCGATTGTAACTCCCGGCTTGACACTACTCATTAATACCGGGGCTTCTCCTCTATTTTTAAGCCACTTCCCGAATTTCGTTTTTGGATCTTCTCCTGCTGTCATATACAGCCATAATTTTGGGCGTAGGCCCAGAAAGCTTTTATTCGGTTCCGGACGTACTGCTGTTTCGGCAATCGTTTTAATATGTCGACTGTTAATTTTATCTGTTGTTACAAATTTTATTTGTGCACCGGTATAAAGCTTTTCACCTTTGGGTAAGTGCTTTGTGCCGCTACATGCTGCCTGAAGCAGACATATGAGGATAAG
>CAZKMH010000165.1:0-7902 GCA_964553395.1 uncultured Rikenellaceae bacterium
CAAAGCTGATATTCTCAAGTTCAGAGATTTCAATAAATTTTGAAAGCGCCCTGACCGGTTCAAAGTTTAACAGAGCTCCGTCTTTGATAAGGTACTTCCCCTCGGCGGTAATTGATTTAATGACAGGATGCATCAGGGAATCCATGGGAATAAGGACTGACAACGACCCGGAAACAGTTCCTTTAAGATTTTCAGCTTTCAGAAAATCCTGCCCGAAATTCTTAAAAACAGTAAATGTTTTATTGATATTGATCTCTTCAACCACGAAACTGCCTCTGCCAAAATATGCCTTGCCGGCATTCTGCACGAAAAAACCATCACCTGAGATCACTCCATCCAGTGACTTTAATTTCAGGTTTTTAAAATTCATGATCTTTGGTTCGTAGCTGAACGACCCGCTTATGTTTTCGGCGGTGAACGTTTTATAGCGAAAGTTGCCTATATTAAAGTCCACATCAAGGATCATATCCCCTGGAAGCATCAGAGCTTTCTTACCTGCAAATGATGTATCTGTTTTTGATGCATCGGGCAGAAAAGATTCTGCAACAATATTGTCACATTCAATGCTGGCTGAAGCGCTCATGGTTACAGGGGCACCTGATAACCAGTCTGGCAGATTCACAAATGTTCCGTTAAGAATTATATTCTGATCCTTATATTTCAGATGCAGGTCCCTGGCAGTAACCGTCTCTGAAACCGACAGATTGCCGGATATTTCATTAACCACGATCTTATCGTTATTTAATCCTATTCCGAAAGATTGCAGATTCAGATCAGCAACCGGATTTAAAGCAAGAAAATCAGCAAATGTGTATTTCTCTTTTTTCGGGATTACTCCCTCCATTTTAAGAACCAGGTCGGCAAAGCCTTCGGCTCTGGAAATAACCTGTAAACCAAAGAACTGCTTCAATTCTGACGGAATGAGCTTCCCTTCAAGCTGAAGTGCTCCTCTTAATGTTTTAAAATCTGAAAGCTTCAGTGATCCGGTGTAGGCAGACGATCCGAGAGTCCCTTTAAAATTACTGAACGTCAGGGAACTTGTTTCCGGTTTCATCATTGAGCCGTTGGTGAATAATCCGGTGAATGACATATTCCTGATGGCCAGTGAGGAGTTACTGTGTGAAACCGATCCTTTCTCCACTGAGAATTTTATTTCTATTCCGGGATTGGAGATGCGGGTGAGCGGGCCTCTGATGCTGCTCTCAACATTCAGGATTCCGGCCGGATTATATGCAGCAAGCTTACCGGCAACATTTTCAGGGAGATAGCTTTTAATACCTGAAATATCAATATTTTCTCCGGTGACTTCAAGATCAAGGATATCATCCGATGAAACAGAACCGATCAGCCCGTATTTGCTGTCATCAAAAACGAGAGTGCTTTTTTCGAAACGGACTCCGTCAGGGGTACTTTGAAGGGTGACATTCACTTCTGTTTCAACACTTTTAGCAATGCTGAAATTATAAAGTTTAAACTGGTCGATCTTCAGATCCCCTTTTGCCGTAAAATCAATATCATTCCCTGAGATTTTACTTTTCAGGCGTCCTTTTTCTATTATTCCTCCTATTACCAATTGTGTTGCCCGGTTGTCATAAACTGCCTGAATATCCTGAACGTCAACTCCGTCAAGATTTATTGTCAGAATATTGCCTGCCTGACCTGAATCGCCTGAGGTAATATTGTAATTTACTACGCCTGATGTATCGGTCAGCAATTTCAGAGCCCCTTCTTTTACGCCAATTCTTTCAATAAAGTAAATGCCATTTATAATATTCAGCAGGCTGAAATCGAGCGATACTGAAACGGCGGACAACAGTGTATCGGTGTGTGCACCGCCGAAGCAGGCGCTATCCAGCCCGGGTGATGAATGAACAAGTACATCCTTAAGGTCAAGGGTGGCTTTAGGAAATCTTTTCAGGAACGAAAGGTTAACAGAACCTATTTCAAATTTGGTTGATATATCCTTGTTAAGGGATTTAAGTATGATGCCGGCAACCTTATCCCGCATCAGTAATGAGGCAATGAACATTGCCACTATAATCAGAATGATCAGGATAGTACCTGTTCTAAGTATCTTTAAATATAACTTCATTCACTTACCGGGATCGCAGATTTTTGTCCTGATAACGGTGAGCAAAGTTAATTTATTTGGATGAATCTGAATATTGTTACCTGATCAGCAGGAATGAGAGATCGTCGTCTGTACCCATCTCGGCTGGCAGTGAGCCCTTTCTGAATATTCTTGTCTTGCGGGGTCCGGACAGGTACATCTTAGTGTCATTTACTATCAGCATTGTTCCTTCACGTAAACCGGCAACATAAACATCCTGGTTGACTTCAATGAATTCTTCAATCCGCTGTTCACGTGTTTCGCCGGCATGTCCTGCCGGATTCACATCCAGATAATGTGGATTTATCTGGAAGGGAACGAGGTCGAAAGCACTGAATGAACCGGGTTCCACAACAGGCATGTCGTTGGTTGTCATAATTGTCGGACAGGCTACATTTGAACCTGCACTCCAACCAATATAAGGCGTTCCTGCAAATACTTTCTCCCTGACTTCCTCTACGAGTCCGTTCTCCCTGATGCTCTTCAGAAGTTTCCATGTGTTTCCGCCTCCCACTGCTATTGCCGAAGCATCTCTTACAGCCTGCACGGGATCTCTGAAGTGATGTATTGAAACTATATCATGGCCAACTTCACGAAATCTTTCAGCCACCTTTTCTTCATATGTGTCATAAGAAAAAGTAACGGCAGCATAAGGAATGAACAAAGCTTTTACAGATTTCGGTCCCAGGAACTCCCGTATTTTATTCTTTGGATAATCCAGATATGGTTCACCGGGATTGGTGGAATTGCTAATAAGTAAAAGTTTCATTTGGATTGCTTTAGTTATTTATTTCCGGCAAACCGCTTAATTCACTTATATTATGGTTTTCGGGAATATTCTTAATTCTCAGTTTGCGGAACGAATGATTTAAAATATTAAATATCAATATTTTACCACTTAAAATTGTGCCGGTTCCGGTGATGATCTTTAAAACTTCATTTGCCATCAGGGTTCCTGTAATTCCTGCCAGTACTCCCATAAGTCCCACATCAGCAGGGGCGGGATTTTTAAAATCAGCTGAGTCCGGAGGAGGATTGAAACATCTGTAGGTGGTACCACCGGAATAGTTAAATACGGATACCTCCCCCTCGAATTTATAAATAGCACCGTGTACCATCGGTTTATTAAGGATTATGCACGAATCGTTAATGATATATCTTGTTTTCAGATTATCGGTTGCGTCAACTATAATATCATAATTTCTGATTATTCCGGTTGCATTTGAGGCATCCAGCCTGAGATTGAAAATTTCAAACTGTACAAGTGAATTCAGCTGTTCAAGCCTCGATTTTGCTATTACGGATTTAAGCTTGCCCAGGTCATTTGACCCGTATAAGATCTGTCGCTGCAAATTCTCCTCCTCAACAGTGTCAAATTCAACGATACCGACTTTGCCAACACCGGCGACAACAAGGTACTGAAGGACAGGGCATCCCAATCCTCCGGCACCGACAACGAGAACAGACGATTTTCTGATTTTTTCCTGTCCCTCAATACCGATTTCGGGAATCATTATCTGTTTCCTGTATCTTCTTAATTCCCGTGGTGATAAAAAATCGCCTGACATAATTTGAAATTTATTTGTAATACAAAGATAAACGGTAACCGGATAGAAACAAAAAACGAAGAGACGGGCAATTTGCCCGTCTCTGCATCAAATAAATCAAGGGAATCAAAATATGTCAGTCGATTGTAAATGCAAGGCCAATTTCGAACGGAAAAAGATCGATCCCGCCTGGTCCTTTGCCTGTTTTAAAAAGAGGAGTGAGATAGTATGTACCGGTAATCTGTAAATTCTCAAAACCAACACGTGCCGTAGCACCATACCTGAGCATGTTCAGACTTAAGTCGGCATCTGATTTGACTTTATCCCCGTCCTCATAAACCAATTTTGTATTTGAGGATAATTTGACTGCACCTATAGGTCCCGCTGCTATATTAATATGGTTGTGATCGGCAGGTATCTGGAATTCCAGCAACAGGGGAAGGTGAAGATAAAGTGTTGAAAATTTTGATTTTTTAAGCGGAACTCCGGGATCAAGCTCTTCTATCATTCCGGATTCTGCTTTCATTATATTGTTATTTCCGTCAAATCTGTAATTGTTCCAGTTGATCCCCAGCCCGGTTACAATCCCGATTCGCCGGGCAAGTCCCAGACTTACCTGGGAGAAATTAATGTTGAAGTTGTGAGATTTCCCCGAGTGTAGCAACATATAACTGATGCTTTCAGGAAGGTTCAGGCTGTAGTCGGATGTCGAAAAATTATTAAAACCGAATTCAATACCTGCCCAGTGCCCTCTGAAACGACTTCTTCTGTCAGCCCGGTCATCGTCCTGGTCATCATTATAGCTCGAACTGAATGTCTCATCCTCCTCAGATTCTTCTTCATATTTTTCAAACTGAATTTTCGGTTCACCGCTTTCAAGAGATTCCAGAATTGTGAGTCCCCTGTTGCCCATTTTAACTTTCAGTGTTTCCTTTCCGTCTTCTATTATCAGGCGATCCTGGCCTACCACGACTTTCATAATTTCACTGGAATCCTCAGGAACAGGCTCAGGAACCGGGATTATTTTTTTTGCAGCGGATTCCTGGCTGAATCCCTGCATCATTGCTGCCGCAAGCAACATTGTTATTCCAATCTTTTTCATTTTTAATAATTGTTTTATCTTTTTCTTGTGCTGTGACGGCGGAATGTTCCTGAAAGTTACTCTGAAGTGTCAGTTTTTTTCACGGGAGCATTGAATTTAAGGTTTCTGGAACTGAAATATATTGATTTCAGATCCCCCTCCTCATTGTTAATTGCCGTAAGTGACATTTCCCAGCCGAATAACCAGTTAAGGCCATCGATACCGGCTGCTGCTATTTCGTATGATTTCACAGGTGCGTCGCTTCCCGGCTCCTCTTTCAGGATTCTTTCGCGGAATGTTCTTGCAATGAATTTACTCAACCTGTTTCTCTCATCCTCATAAGACGCTTCTTTAATATCAATTGTTGAAGCAACCAGTGAATATTTAGAAATTTCAGCATTCAGATCAATATTGAAACGGGGGAGAGAGTAAATCCGCAGATCAGGGAACGGACTTAAAACTGAAGAAGAATCAGCAGCTGCTGCAATGAGGGAAGAATTCCCGGTTAATGGAGCGATGACCTCCGGAACAGAAATCACAGGAGCTTCAGACAGAATTTCCGGATCAGGTATTTCATCAGACTGAGACTTTATTACCTGTGTCTTTACAATAAAAGGTTCAACAGGTGTTATATTGTTCACTGCAATATCTTCCTTATTACCCCGGAGGAGCCTGGGACCTGCAATAAAGCTGAGGATTATCAGTGCGATCGTTGCCGCTGCACTCAGACCGATTAGTGAGAGCCTGATTGCCCTTACAACAGGCAAAGATTTCTTAAGTTGAGCTTTATTCCTGTATTCAACCGTTGGTGGAACCAGTTTAATTTTTTGCACTGAATCGAACAATATTCCTGATTCACTATCCTGATGGATTTTCTCCATAAGGTCATCTTTTTGTTCCGGAGTAATGTCTCTTTCGAGATATGCAACAGAAAGGTATTCAACCTGTGCCAGCGGAAGATCTGCAGCTGTTTTCTTTAACCGGCTCTTATGGGGGCAGGGTATACTTCCCGGTACAAGGTAAAAGGCAGACAGATTTTCAATCTCTTCTTTCAAATCGGGATTCTCAGCCATGAATTTTCTGAACTGTTCAGCTTCCTGACCGGTAAGTTGTCCCTCGAGCCACTCTGAGAGCCATATTTCATAATTTGACCTGTCGGGTTTCATTATTAAAGAACAGTTTCTATTTTACCTATGTAATTTCTGAGGGCAACTCTTCCCCTGTAAATGTTTATTTTGACCTGCGATTCACTCATTCCTGTTATTTCACCTATCTCCTGGTAACTGTATCCTTCATAATCGCGAAGCAGGACTGCAGACTTTTGTAGTTCCGGAAGACGGTCGAGGGCTGCGTGAAGGATCTCATTCAGGTCGGAATACTGTGATTCATAAATCAGATCCGTTTTGAGTGATTCTTCCAGTCTGGTAATTCTTTTTTCCCTGCGTATGATGTCGATCATTGTGTGATAGGCTGTAGTGAAGAGCCAGGACTTTACAACTGCAAAATCTATTTCAGACACATTCCTCCACAACTTTTCGTAGCTGTCCTGTACGATATCATTTGCCCGCTCTTCATCCTTAAGGTCAGCCCGGATAAAGCGGTATACAGAATCGGCATACTCATCAACAGATCGGTTATACTCTTTTACTGTCATAATCCGGATTACAATACAAAGACGGAGAAAAATGAAAAAAGTTACATAATACCCCCGGCCACGATTCAGCGTGGCCATCCCCTGAATGGAGGATGGGGGTCACTTCGGCTGATACACCCTCACCCAGTCGATCTCCATTGAGGTCATGCTGTTGACAGGTTTATCGAGACCTCCTGAGAAGATTACATACATTAGTTCCTGCGGAACATCTGATGTACATGTAAATGCAACGGTATCATTAATTTTCCAGACCAGTTTATCAGGGGTCCATTCAAGTGTATAAATGAAAAAATCATTTGCATATTTTGATCCTATGGAGGATTTCTTTCTTTTGTCCGGGTTTGCGAAATAATCGAACATCACTTTCCCGTCGGATGCCCGGCAAATATCGATATGCGGAGTGATCTTATCGGCAAGCATCCAGAAGGCGCATTTGGTGCCCGGGTTACCGAGCTTGACTTTAGCCGTGAATATCCCGTATTTCTGGCGGAAGCTTTTACCCGTATTTATAATTCCGGAAGTATAATCGAAATTATGCACCTTAAATCCACCGGCGGTCCACATCTTGCCCTGGATTTTCTGTGGTTTGGTAATGATTTTCAGAAGAGAATTGCGGACTTCAAAATTCTCTTTTTCAGTATAAGCCTGAAGGTCAGTTCCTACCGAATACCTGTCATGTAAAAGCTTATCACCGTAATAATAATTTGTAAGCCATTTATTTGTGTCAAGTTGATTTCCCTCAAATTCATCGTTGAATGTAAGCTGGCGGTTTTTAAGGATATCGAATTTATTTGAGTCCTTTATTTTGAAGTACCACAATATATCCTCGTTTTTCTTAAGCTTGTCGAACTCCTGCACCTGTTTGAACATTTCTGTTTTCTCGAATCTTTTCTTATCGAGAAAGTAGGCTTTTCTTTCCTTGAATTCATTGGTGCTTACGTAATCCTTAAGTTCATTGTAGCGGGCTAATCTTGCAGAGCCGTCAGTATTCAGGAAGTTAGCGTATTCCTTTGATTTTTTGAAGGTAAAGTACTCCTTGATCTCCGTGCTTCCTTTCAGTCTGTTATATTCCTGAAGCTTGTTATAATCAGCTGATCCCTTAAACTCTTTTGTTTTCATTTTTTCCCTGAATTCAAGTGATTTCACAAGCCTCTCGAGAGATTCAAAATTTGTGATCTTCCCGGAACCGTCAAGTTCCCTGAATCTTTTAAGTGTTGTTCCGGCAATGGTCCTGAAGTAAAGAACAATATCCTTTGCTTTCTGCAGTGAAAGGAATTCTTTTTCCCGTGAATATTCCTCGGAATTCTTATAGCTGAGCGTTTCTATCTCTTTTCTTCTATGTGCAAAATCGGATGAACTTATTAAATCCTTAAGCTCAGTATACTTTTTAAGAGTGTCTGATTCCGTAAATGCGATAAGTTTTTCGAATTCAGTTATTAAAGCTTTTTCTGCCAGCTCAATTTTGGCAGTAGTTGGGATCATTCCGAGCAGAAGCTTGAGACTTGCCATT
>CAZKMH010000166.1:0-7856 GCA_964553395.1 uncultured Rikenellaceae bacterium
TGAGTCACATTCATATTGCCAGCCGTAAAACCAGATATCTGCCCGGAACAGATGGAATTTACGATAACTACATCGAAGGGTTTAAAGGACTGAAAGAAATAAAGTACAAGGGTTTTATCAGTTACAAGTGTGGCATCAATGGTGATAAAGCTGCATCAGTCCCGGCATCAGTTAATTTTCTTCGCCGGCAGTGGAATTCCTGCTGATGCTTCAAAGTATGTCAGCATAATATAACTTGAACTTTTACCCGATGTACTGAAATTAGACTTTTAACCACGGCATAAAATCAAAAAAAAAATTGCATATTTGTTTTATTAACAATTAACGAAATTGTTAATAAATACATTCCTATTCTTTAACCTAAAAGACAAACTAATGAAAAAATTCTCCATTTTACACTGGGCAATCCTGCTGTTGTCAGGTTGTTCGGGAAAAACCTTTAAAATCACAGAACTGACAGCGTTTCTGCTGTTAATTGGTATCCTGAATGTTTTTGGAGGTGTGAGTGGTTCAGATGAGGAGAATCTGAATACTGATAAAGAAAGCGGTTCAGAATTCATTCTCCTGCAGAGTCAGGTTACGGGTATGATTACCGATGGGCAGGGTAATCCGCTTGCAGGGGTAACTGTCATTGTAAAAGGAACCACAATCGGGACTCTCTCTGACGCATCCGGAAGGTATGTTTTAAATAATGTACCCCCGAATTCAGTTTTAGTCTTCTCTTTTGTAGGGTCCGCAACACAGGAGATTTCTTTGGATGGACGAAGTGCGCTCGATGTATCAATGAAGGAAGAGACTTTTGGACTGGAGGAAGTTGTGGTAATTGGATATGGAACGCAAAGAAAGGTCAATCTTACCGGATCAGTTGAGACCATTAAATCAGCAGAAATTGTCAAGCAACCAGTTTCACAGGTATCTCAGGCTCTTGTGGGTCTTACACCGGGTCTTACGGCTATTCAGTCCAGCGGACAGCCAGGCAATGACAATTCTATTTTACGAATAAGAGGTACAGGATCGATCGGTGCTTCCAATGACCCGTTAGTACTTATTGATGGAGTGGCCGGGGATATTAATGACCTGAATCCTAATGATATCGATAATATCTCTGTTTTGAAAGATGCAGCCGCTGCTGCAATTTATGGTTCACGTGCGTCAAATGGTGTAATCCTTGTTACTACTAAGCGGGCGAAGTCCGGAGAACTCTCCCTTAAATATTCAAATTATATAGGATGGCAGAAACCGACTGAACTTCCTGAGTTCCTTGGCGCCCTTGATTTTCTGAAATACTCCGGAGAGCCTCAGGCAGAAATTGACGCATATGCTGCAGGGATGACAACAGATCCTGATCTATATCCTGATACTGACTGGGTTGGCATGCAGTTCAGCGAGAATGGCTTTCAGCAATATCATGACTTAACTGCAAGCATGGGTTCGGAAAAAATCAGGTCGATGGCTTCTATTTCATTATTAGATCAGAGCGGAAATATTGTTAATTACAATTTCAACAGATATAACGGCCGGTTTAATACAGATTTGAAAGTGTCTGATAAAATTGATGTTAACTTCGATATAAGTTTTAACAGATCAAAAAGAGTAGCTCCGGCTACATCTCTTACTTATATTGTACAGGATGATTACCGTATTCCTCCCATTTACCACGCGATTCATTCAGACGGATCCTGGGGTGACGGATGGCAGGGACAGAATCCAATTGCTGCTGCGAGGGCCGGCGGATTAACCACATCATTGTGGAATTATTTCCGGGGAGTTCTCAGAATTAATTACCGGCCCATTAAAGATCTTACTCTTTCAGTGATGTATGCACCCGAGTATGACGATGCATACAGCAGCTCCTTTACAAAAATGTACAAAACAATAATTGACTGGACAAGTAAATCTACACGGAATTACCCCAGCCGTAATGGTTTATCACAAAGTAACTCCAAGGCTTTTACCAATAACTTCAATGCTTTAGCCACTTATACCAAAACAATTAATGATCATGGTTTTAACGCACTGTTAGGTTATGAATTCATTCAATATGAATGGTTTAATTTTGGTGCTTCAAGGCAGGACTTTATTCTGGATAACTTTGAGGTTCTGAATGCCGGCTCGGCAGAAAGTGATGGTAACAGCGGATCAGCAACCCATTCAGGACTGGTTTCATATTTCGGTCGTCTGAACTATGCATTCAGAGATAAATACCTTGTCGAAGCCAACCTGAGAAGAGATGCTTCTTCACGTTTTAATGCAGACAACCGTGTTTCTTATTTCCCTTCATTCTCTGCCGGATGGAGACTTTCAAAGGAATCATTCATTGAAGCACTGGGAGTCTTTTCCGACCTGAAATTCCGTTTTTCATGGGGCCGGCTTGGTAATCAGCAAATCGGAAGCGACTTTCCATACGCATCTTCAATTGTACTGGGATCAAGTAACTTCCTGTTCAATAATGCAATTGTTACAGGCGCCACACAGAATGTTCTGGCAAACAGCCTGATCCAGTGGGAAACTACTGAAACAACTAACTTCGGAGTAGATGCAGGATTTTTTGACCAGAAACTGACGTTAACTGTTGATTATTATATCAGGAAGACAAATGACATTCTTCTGAGTTTACCCATTCCTCTGGTTATAGGTCTTTCTCCTTCCATGCAGAATGCAGGAAATGTTGAGAATAAAGGTTGGGATTTTTCTCTTGGCTGGACAGACTCCAGAGGTGATTTCTCGTATTATGCACGATTGAACTACTCTGATGTTAAAAACAGAGTAACTAATTTATCAGGTGTAGGTCCGATTATTTCCGGTATTTCCATAACTGATGTCGGATTTCCGATCGGATCAATATATGGATTTGAATCTATGGGAATTTTCCAGGATCAGGATGAAATAAACGGAGCTCCGACACAATTTGGCACTTTGGTACCTGGTAATATAAGATATAAAGATCAATTAACTGTGGATACAGACAGCGATGGGATTCCTGATCAGGCCGACGGCAAAATCAACAGCGATGACCGCGTAATCATAGGGGATCCATTCCCAAGGATGTCCTTTGGCCTCAACATGGGTGCAGTGTATAAAGGTTTCGACTTATCAATCAGTTTCCAGGGGGTTGGTAAAAGAGATATTTTATTGCAAAACGATATGGTCTGGCCCTTATGGAATGCTGGTAAGATTCAGAAATGGCACCTTGCAGAATGCTGGTCACCCGAAAACACTGATGCAAAGTATCCTGTAATAAAAGCAACAAGTTCAGGAAGTAACGATGCCCAGATGTCCGGCACCTGGGTATTTAATGCCTCGTATTTGCGTCTCAGAAATCTCACTCTGGGATATACTTTACCGCAGAAATGGTTTACAGATTTCTTTATTAAAGGTGCCAGGGTTTATTGTTCAGGAATAAACCTGCTTACTTTAGATAAACTGCCCGATGGAGTTGACCCTTTGGTTCCAAATGGTGCATCTGGAGGTATATTCCCGGTTACTTCAAATTTCTCCATAGGTATCGACGTGAATTTTAAGTAATAACAATATAAATATTACCAGATATGAAATCATATAATAAATATTTCGTTTTGCTTTTTACATTTCTGGCTTTTATGGCATGTGATAAGCAAATTCTTGATCTTGAATCATTGACCGAACCGGTTGATGCAACTTTTTTCTCTAATGAAAAGGAACTGGAACTGGCTCTTACAGGAACATATAACTCCCTGATAAGAATGGATTATGGAGTGGCATACCAGTGTGCCATTGATAATGGAGGTTCGGATATCGGAATAAGCCGGGGTTGTGCATTTGACGAGCTTGGAGCCGGCACTCATAGTGCTCAGTCAGGTACTTATCAAAGCCTTTATTCTCATTACTACAGAGGTATTGGAAGGGCAAATAATCTTCTGCAGAATATGGACCGGGCCAAAGACGTGGTGCCGGAGGCGAGATTCAATCAGATTAAAGGTCAGGCGCTTGTATTAAGAGCATACTTCTATCATTATTTAACAGAATTTTTTGGTGATGTACCCTATATTGATGTGGTTGTCACAAAACCGGAGGATGGTCTGATCCCAAGGACACCTAAGGCTGAAATAGCTGCAAAGTTGCTTGCGGATCTGCAAACAGCAGCTGATGCACTCCCCCTGACATGGTCAGAGAAAGGACGGATAACCAAAGGCGTGGCACTGGGACTGAGAGCAAGAATTGCGCTCTATAACGGATTGTACACTGAGGCTGCCGCATCAGCACAGGCTGTTATGGATATTGAACAAACATCAGGTTTCAGTCTTTATCCTGATTATCAAAACCTGTTTCAGCGTGCAGGCGAAGGTAGTTCTGAAATAATGCTTGCTATGCCATTTAAGGATGGATTTCAAACAACAACCGGTTTTGCTTTAGGATCAAGAAATTGTGGTTCATATACAACAATGGCACCCACACAGTCGATGATTGACTCCTATGAGGCAACAGACGGATTACCCATTGATGAATCGGCAGTCTACGTTCCTTCAAAACCTTTTGATAACAGGGATCCCCGCTTAAAAGCTTCTATAATCACTCCTCAAAGCGTATGGGCTGGATTTATTTTCGAGAGCCATCCTGACAGCCTGACCTTCCGCATGGTTAATGGAACCTCAGGCGGATCAAACAAGGATTGCAGAAAAGCCTCCTGGCCGGCAGCATTTTGTGGCTATGCCTGGAAAAAATATAACGATGAATTGGCTCAAAAAGATAAGATTCTCTGGGCTGAAATTGATTTCAGCCTTATGAGGTATGCAGAAATATTACTGACCTATGCTGAAGCCAAAATTGAATCCAATTCAATTGACGCATCTGTTTTAACTGCCATCAATCGTGTCCGTGCACGTGCCTATGGGGTGAATGTGAATGATGTTGACAATTATCCGGAAATTACCACAACCAACCAGGGTGAGCTGAGGAAAGTAATACGCAGAGAGAGAAAAGTTGAACTTGCAAATGAGGGTTTTCGCCTGTTCGATATCAGAAGATGGCAAATTGCAGAAAAAGTGATGCCGGCAATAGTCTATGGAAGGATCATAAATGAAAAAACTGCTACTTTGGTACCGGCTATCGATGATGATTGTTTTGTATCTTACGCGGGTGTTGAAAGCCAGTATGACCGGAATCCTGATGGAAGGTTTCCCAATGCACAGAACAGGCTGTTCAATGCGAACAGAGATTACTTATGTCCGATTCCACAATCGGAGATTGATACTTATGCAGGATTCGGGATTGTTCTGGTACAAAATCCCAATTACTAATCATTTAAACAAAAAAGAAGAATAAATTATGATTAAAGTATTGAATAAAATATTGCTGCTTTTTATGGCAGCCGCAATACTTTTATCCTGCAAGAAAACTAACAGTAATATATTTCTTGAGGCTGAAAGTTTCCGGGAATCAGGGGGCTGGGTAGTTGACCAGCAGTCAATTGATATAATGGGATCATCGTATATTCTGGCACATGGTCTGGGCGTCCCCGTCAGGGATGCCCAAACCACAATTAATGTTCCGTCAGGTGATGATTACAATGTATGGGTACGCACTTACGACTGGGTTGCACAATGGGATGCAGAAGGCTCACCTGGCAGGTTTCAGCTCCTTATTAACGATGTTCCTGTCGAAACTACCTTCGGTACTGAAGGGAATTCATGGCATTGGCAGAACGGTGGCATTATCAGTCTGAAAAAGGGTGATACAAAAATAACATTGCACGATCTCACGGGATTTGAAGGGAGATGTGATGCGATCCTTTTCACAACTGATCACAAATTCGTACCACCTGATGAAAAAAGTGAACTTAATACTTTCCGGGACGAAGTCCTGGGCCTGAACACCGTTCCGGAAAATGGCGGCGAATACGACCTGGTTGTAGTCGGAGGCGGTATGGCCGGATGTTGTGCTGCCGTAAGTGCTGCAAGATATGGATGTAAAGTGGCGCTGGTACAGAACAGGCCCGTACTGGGTGGAAATAACAGCTCAGAGGTTCGCGTCGGATTATCCGGTTTGATTTTCCAGAAACCCTTTCCTAAACTGGGTAAACTGGTTGACGAGATCGGATCAATAGGACACTGGATGGCGTATGAAGCGAACCTTGATCCATTATCGCCAAGAAGCAAACATATACTGGAAGTTCTGGCCAATAATCCTGAGAAGAGTATCCATAATGCCGGACCTGCCAGTAACTATGGCGATGATAAAAAACTACAGGTAATTGAAAATGAGCCAAATATTACTTTATTTCTGAATACTCATGTTTTTGAGGCTGAAAAAGAAGGCAACAGAATAATAGCTGTTACAGGCAAGAATATTGCAACAGGAAAAGAAGTTAAGCTGAGAGGAAAATTATTTGCTGACTGTACAGGTGATGCTAATCTTGGATATCTGGTTGGTGCTGATTTCAGGGAAGGAAGGGAATCGAGGAATGAAACCGGTGAATCAGGGGCTCCGGAGCAGAATGATAATCTGGTAATGGGGACTTCAGTGCAGTGGTACGCTGAAGATGCCGGAGAAGCATCTGCCTTTCCGGAATGTAAATGGGCTGTTCAGTTCGATGAAAATACATGTTATAAAGTTACCCGTGGGGACTGGGACTGGGAAGCAGGATTAACCCGTAGTCAGATAAACGAAATAGAATTTATAAGGGATTATGCATTTCGTGTAACATATGGGAACTGGGATTTTATTAAAAATCAGAGTGTTGATAAAGAAAAATTTACAAACTACAAACTGGCATGGGTCGCCTATATCGGAGGGAAACGGGAATCGAGAAGACTCATGGGAGATGTGATTCTTAAAGAGCAGGATCTATTGAACCGGGTTGATTATCCCGATGCTTCTTTTACAACGACATGGGGAATTGACCTTCATTATCCCGTAAAATCGGAAGATTTTAAAGGGGAGCCTTTCCGGTCAGTTGCCAAAACAGTAAAAATTGATCCGTACGCGGTTCCTTACAGGTGTCTCTATTCCCGTAACATCCGCAATATGTTTATGGCCGGCCGTAATATCAGCGTCACTCATGTGGCTCTGGGTACGGTAAGGGTTATGAGGACCACAGGAATGATGGGCGAGGTTGTGGGAATGGCTGCATCGATTTGTAAAAACAACAATGTGCTGCCTCGCGATGTTTATAAGAATCATCTGGAAGAGCTCAAAAAATTGATGACTGAGGGAGCCCCGGAAAAGAAATAAATGAGTATAAATCCTTTAAATTACCTGATCATGATGTCAAGAAGAATCTGTTTAACCTGTTCTGTACTTATGATTTTCTTTGTTTCGTGTAACCGCGAACATTTTCATAAGCTGATTGAAGCTGAAAGCTTTACTGACAAAGGTGGCTGGGTGGTCGATCCCCAGTTTGTGGAACAGATGGGATCGCCTTATCTGCTGGCACACGGTTTGGGAAATCCTGTTATGAATGCCGGAACGGAATTCACTCTGCCTTCCCCGGGCAAATACCATTTATGGGTAAGAACAAAAAACTGGGCTCCGGGCGAATGGGATGCTCCCGGCAGATTTACAGTAGTTGTAAACGGGGAAGAGTTGACAACTGTCCTGGGAACAGAGGAAGGTTGGAACTGGCAATATGCAGGTGCAGTCAGATGTAAAGAGACTACAGGAAAAATTGAACTGAAAGATATGACCGGCTTTGATGGCAGATGTGATGCGATTTATTTCAGCACCGGGAAAATTATGCCTCCTGCCGGTCAGAAAGAGTTGTCACAATGGCGTCGTGAATTGTTGAATGAAAGCAGCATTCCTGAGAAATCTGCATCATTCGATCTGGTTGTGGTTGGAGGGGGGATTGCCGGTTGTGCTGCCTCAATTGCAGCTGCAGA
>CAZKMH010000167.1:0-7850 GCA_964553395.1 uncultured Rikenellaceae bacterium
TCGGGTACCACCGGAAGCCATACAGTCATCTGCCCGGGACCGCGATTATTCCACAATGCATAAGGGATCAGCGTAACGGGTTCTTCAACAAGTTTCTCAATACCTCCTTCCATAGTTTTTTTGGTCTGGAAACCTGTTGTTCTGATAACCTGTGTTCCATTCAGGAGTTCAGTACTAAATTCCGTGGTAAAGGGAGTCTCCTCATTTATTACAAGGTTAAGTACATTCCCGGTATTATTATCAGGCCATTCGGCACAATATATTACCGTACCGCGCTTAACAGCAATCTTGCCCCTGTCGTCTTCTATCCTTTCATCTGCCACTACCCTTCGTACCGGCATTGGAAATTCAATATCGATCCGGTCGCCTTTTTCCCATTTCCTATCAACTATTGCATAACCATTATCAACTTCCGCATTTACAGCTTCATCGTTCACTATAAGCTTATAACCTTCAGTTATCTGATCATCGAACCTGTACAGATTTCCTGTGATTGCCTCATTCAACACCCAACCGGGGATACGTACCCTGACTGAGAATTTTTCAACATTGTCAGGAAATACTGAAATACTGACTTTACCATCCCACGGGAAATTTGCCACCTGTGTGATTCTTACCTTGTTATTACCAAGAATAATTCCTGCATCATTTGAAATGAACATATTGACGTACAGATCCTTATCAGAAACTGCATATATGTATCCCGGTATAGCGGGCACAAATCTTGCTATATTCGAAGGGCAGCAGGCACATCCGAACCAGGCGCTTCTTTCATGCTGACCATTCGACGATAGCGGATTGGGATAAAAAAACCTGTCAGCCGATAGTGACACACCCGAAAGCATTGAGTTATACAATGTCTTCTCAAGAATATCCATATACCTGCTTTCGCCGTGCAGAAGGAAGAGTCGGTGGTTGATAAAGATGTTTCCTATCGAAGCGCATGTTTCGCAGTAAGCTGTCATATTAGGCAGAATAAATGGATCGGCAAAGCCTTCGTTTCCTCCTGTTGCACCTATTCCGCCCGTTATGTACATCTTTCCGTAAACAATATCTTCCCATATCTTTGTTATCGCATCAAGATAAGCTTTATCCCTTTCAATTGCAGCAATATCAGCCATTCCCGAATACATGTATGTGGCTCTCACCGAATGACCTACGGCTTCAGACTGGTCAACAACTTTTTTGTGCGCCTGGGCATACTGTCGACCATTTGGACCGCGTATATCGAGGAAGAATCTTGCCATATCGAGGTATTTCTTATCGCCGGTTGCCCTGTAGAGTTTCACCAGTCCCATTTCGATTACCTGGTGGCCCGGCCAGACTTTAACCCTGTCCCAGCCGAAATCTTTGTTCACAAGCTCTGCCGATTTAAGAGCAATATCCAGCAGAGACCTTTTGCCGGTGGCCTGGTAATGGGCTACAGCAGCTTCATACAGGTGACCCAGGTTATAAAGTTCGTGGCTCAGTATGGAATCGAGCTCCCACCTGTTATTGCTTGCCCATCCATGAAGCCCTGCACCGCCGTGCATCTCTGCAATTGTCCTGTTTGTATAGAGGTACCCGTCATCTTCCTGGGCCAGTCCGATCTTATAAATCAATGTATCGAGATATGCATCAAGTTCCGGATCCGGATAGGTCTGAAGGGAGTATGCTGCTCCCTCCATAATCTTGAATACATCCGAATCATCAAAAGGATAGATAGTCTTAAATCTTCCTGTATCAAGTCCGGCGGCAATCTCAAAATTCTTTACCCTGCCCGTTGATTCGCAGTACGAAAATGCGATTGGTATCGTGACTTCGGCATTTTTAAGAATTCGCGGCGCCCAGAAATTATCAGTAAGTTTTACTGATGTAAAGGGAACCGGCTGGATAGGATAATCATTCGGTTCCTTATTTTTTGCACAGCCGGTAACCATCTGAGTTATCGCTGCAACCGTAAATATCGACCTGATTATCTTATACATATATTTTATTTTTTTAGCTCCAGTACCACCACAGACCTGGCTGGCAGTGTGACAGTAAGATTCCCATCCCTCATCTTAAAACCTTTAAAAGATGCCGGTTTGACGGTTTCAGGTTTCTCAAAAGTGTTAAAGGCTGCCATTGCCCCTGCAGTCAGGATCTCGCCGGTAACTGTTTTATATTTCTCACCAATAACAGGGCAATTAAGGGTTATCTCCTTGTTCGGATTGAGATTTGCCAGTGAGATATGCACCCTGCCTTCATTATCAACAGATGCTGATGCCGAGAGAGCCTGAATTTTCCTCTCTCCAAAAACATAATTCTCACAATGCAGATCTGTGTTCAGAAGTTTTGCTTCCTGGTGAACCCTGAACATCCTGAACACATGGTATGTCGGAGTCAGAACCATTTTATCATCTTTTGTAAGTATCACTGACTGAAGCACATTCACCATCTGAGCCAGATTGGCGACCTGAACCCTGTCAGCATGGTTATTGAAAATATTAAGGTGAATTGCTGCTGTTATGGCATCCCTGAGAGTATTTTGCTGGTAAAGGAATCCGGGATTTGTCCCCGGTTCAACATTGAACCAGTTGCCCCATTCATCAACTACAAGGCCCTTGGTCTTCTGTGGATCATAGCGATCCATAATAGCTTTGTGACCTCTTATTATCTGATCTATCAGGAGATTTGAATTCATTGTCTGAAACCATTCTCTTTCTCCGAATTCTGTTGCAGAGCCTTTATTATTCCACCCGTCAACCAGAGAATAATAATGTATCGACAAACCCTGGAACCTTGACCGGTTATCAGGATCCTTCATGAGGGTTTCGGTCCATGCATAATTATAGTCATATGGCCCGCAGGCTACACGATAAAGCCTGTTGGCGCCGTAATTATTAAGGTATGTTGAATATTGCCGCATTACATTTGAATAAAAATCGGCAGTCATATTTCCGCCACAGCCCCAGTTCTCATTTCCTATCGCGAAATACTTTACCTTCCATGGCTCTTCCCTGCCGTTTTCCTTTCGCAATCGCGTCATCGGACTCTCGGAATCTGATGTAAGGTATTCCACCCATTCTGCCATTTCCCTGACAGTTCCTGAACCTACATTACCGTTGATATATGCATCGCAGCCAATCAGCTCGGTAAGCTTCATGAATTCGTGCGTTCCGAATGAATTATCTTCGGTAACCCCGCCCCAGTGAGTATTAATAATTGATGCCCGCTTCTCCTGCGGACCTATCCCTTGCTGCCAGTGGTAAGTATCCGCAAAGCATCCTCCCGGCCAGCGTAGATTCGGTACTTTAATCTCACGCAGGGCAAAAAGCACATCATTCCTGATACCGGAGGTGTTCGGTATTTTAGAATCCCTGCCTACCCATAATCCGCCGTAAATGCATGTTCCAAGGTGTTCAGAAAAATGTCCGTAAATATCCTTGCTGATTACAGGTCCTGTATGATTTGTAATTATCACCAGTTGGTTGACAGGAACAGAGTTTTCATTCTGAGCATCTGAAATGAGGGTTCCCGGCAATGCAGCTAATACTAATAAAAATGATTTCCACATAATCTATCTTATATTATGAGTTAAAATCGATCGACATTCTTTGTGAACTTTTGTAAAACAGAAAAAAAGTTCTCTTATTTTTTTACCCCTAAATCTCCCAGCCTTGCTCCGCCGTAGCGGCTACGCGAAGGCGAGGGGGGACTTTTTGATTTTTACTTTTAAGCCCCTCTCCCAGGAGGGTTGGGAGGTAAATTAATACAACACAAAGTATTAATTCAGTTCTTTTTCAATAAACGATCCAAGCATCCGGTATTTTTTGAAAAGTGTATCATACTTCTTTGCACGAACCGGATTGGGTTTGTAAACTTTTTCAAATCCACAACCCATTGCTTTTTGTGCTACAGGTACACTCTTATATACCCCGGCAACCACCGATGCTGCCATTGCCGATCCAAGCGCACACGTCTGGTCCGATTTTGCAACTTTAATCGGCATATTGAGAACATCCGCAACGATCTGCATCACATACGGATTCTTTTTTGCAACACCCCCGACAGCTATTACTCCGTCAATTCTTGCTCCCTCAGATACGAATCTTTCATTTATCATTCTGGAACCGAAAGCAGTGGCTTCGACCAGTGCTTTAAATATCTTTGGTGCATCCGAGCCAAGCGACAAACCGGTAATCGCACCCTTCAGCGCCTGATTAGCATCGGGTGTCCGCCTGCCGTTAAGCCAGTCGAGGGCAACAATAGCTGATTCCTCATCCGGAATTGATTCAGCCTGTTTGCTTAACTCAGTAATTATTTTGTCAGATGTTTCCTTTACTATCCTTTCTTTCGATTTCTTATCAAGCCATGTCATTTTTGCAACAATCTCATTTACAGGCCACAACAGCAACTTCCCGAACCATGCATATATGTCGCCAAATGCAGACTGACCTGCCTCCAGACCGAGCATGTCCGGTACTATGGATCCGTCAACCTGGCCGCAGATACCCTTTACAAGCTTGCTTCCGGCTTCCTTCATTGGCTCCACCAGCATATCGCAAGTAGAAGTCCCCATGACTTTGATAAGCTGGTAAGGCCTGATCTCACCTCCGACAGCTCCCAGGTGCGCATCAAAAGCACCAACCCCGACTTTAACATTCTTCGGGATACCCAGTCTCTTTGCCCATTCTGCAGTTATAGTACCTGCACACACATCACATGTGAATGTGTCTTTATACAGACGTTCCCTGAGACCTGCCAGTTTTGGATCGAGTCTGACAAGGAACTTCTCATCAGGCAGTCCCTTGAAAGCCTCATGCCACATAGCCTTATGTCCTGCGGCACAACGGCTTCTTTTCAGCCTGACAGGATCAGTGTCGCCTGTCAATAATGCAGGGATCCAGTCGCAATGCTCCACCCACGAAAACGCACTTTTCCTGACTTTTGTATTACGCCGCAAAACGTGCAGTAATTTAGCCCAGAACCACTCAGAGGAATATATTCCTCCTTCGTACTTTGTAAAATCGATCCCTCCCCACGATCTCGCCAGATCATTGATCTCCGCTGCTTCTTTAACAGCAGTATGATCTTTCCATAGTATGAACATTGCATCCGGATCATCTTCAAATCCGGACTTTAGTGAAAGAGGAGTTCCATCCTTATCAACCGCTACCGGTGTTGACCCGGTTGTATCCACTGTTATCCCCGCGATGTTATTTACAACCTCCTTCTTCAATCCTTTCAATGCTCCCCTGACTGATTTTTCAAGTCCTTCAATATAATCAAGCGGGTGTTGCCGGAACTGGTTTGCTGACGGATCACAGTAGAGGCCTTTTTTCCATCTGGGGTACTCAAATACGGATGTTCCGACAATTTTACCATCAGTTGTGTCAACCACAACTGAGCGGACAGAATCTGTTCCGTAATCGATGCCGATCACATATTTCTTTGACATATTAAATCTGTTTATTTCCTTTTGTTTTCTTCTGACCATAATAGGCATTCTTACCATGTTTGCGCTGGAAATGTTTACGTAAAAGATACTCATCTACAGGCTGATAATTACCAAGTAAAACAGTATAAAAAGCCATTCTCGCAATCTCCTCAAGAGCAACTGCGTTGTAAACCGCCTCCTCAGGATCGAGCCCCCAGCAAAATGGACCGTGGCAGCTTACCAGCACCGAGGGTACTGCAAGAGGATCGGTTTTCCCTAACCTCTCCATGATAACTTTTCCTGTATTAACCTCATAATCACCGCTGATTTCATCATCCTTTAGTTTACGCGTGCATGGCACTTCACCATAATAGTGGTCAGCATGTGTGGTGCCAAGCGGCGGGATATCCCTGCCGGCCTGAGCCCATGAGGTTGCATACGTCGAATGAGTATGAACCACTCCAACTATTGATTTCCATGCTTTATAAAGAATAAGGTGGGTCGGAGCATCCGTTGAAGGCTCATATTTTCCTTCAGCCACTTTACCATCGGGTTCAAGGACCACCATGTCTTCAGGAGTCATCCGTTTGTAACTTATCCCTGATGGTTTTATTACAACCAGCCCAGTGACCATGTCCCTGCCGCTCGCATTCCCCCATGTATGGATTACAAGTCCCTGTTTAACAAGATCGATATTTGCTCTGAAGACTCTTTCCTTTAATTTTTCCAGCATGGTACACGAAATTTTACTCTTTGGCACGGATTGCAAATCCGCGCCAGCGTAGTGACACTGCTGGCGCCGATTTGTAATCGGTGCCATGAGGCAAATAACACTTTATATTATCCCATTCGAAAGATGATAATATATCTCATTCCATCTCAACTCTTTTCTGAAGGCATCAAGGTTGCATTTGTCGTCTATCAGGACAAATTCAATACCCATCATTCCGGCGAAATCTTCAAGAAACTCCGAATTTATAGCGGTACTGAATCCTGTATGATGTGCCCCTCCGGCCAGTATCCACGCTGCAGCGCCGGTCTTCAGGTCGGGCATCGGCTTCCATAATACACTGGCAACCGGCAGAAGAGGCATTTCAGGACATTTAGTCACATCAACGTCATTCACTATCATTCTGAACCTGTTTCCCAGATCAATCACTGAAACATTGATTCCCCCCCCTGGCGCTGTTTTAAATACCAGCCGGGCCGGATCGGCTTTCCCGCCAATTGACAGCTGATGAATCTCAACTGCCGGTTTGCCGGCTGCAATTGTGGGACAGATCTCAAGCATATGCGCACCCAGGACTTTCATCCCTTTCGGATCAAAATGGTATGTATAATCTTCCATGAATGAAGTACCGCCCTTAAGCCCGTTGGCCATTACTTTCATTGAACGGACCAGTGCAGCAGTTTTCCAGTCGCCTTCCGCTCCGAAGCCATATCCTTTGGCCATCAGTCGCTGCACTGCCAGTCCTGGTAATTGTTTCAGCCCGTGCAGATCCTCGAAGGTTGTGGTAAAAGCCTTAAAGCCTCCGGCATTAAGAAACGACTCCATTCCGATCTCAATCCTTGCAGCTTCTCTGAGAGTTTCTGAATCTGCTACTGCTTTAGTCATCTTATACTCTGAAGCATATTCACCAAGCAGTCTTTTAATTGCCGGTGCAGAAACATCGTTAACTGTTTTGACAAGATCGCCAATGCCGTATCCATAAACCGAGTATCCCATTTTCATCTGGGCGCTTACCTTATTTCCCTCAGTTACAGCCACATCACGCATATTGTCGCCAAAACGGGCAACCTTCAGGTTCAATGCGTCGCTCCATGCAGCTGCAGCCCTGATCCACACGGCTATTCTGTCGACAGCTTCGGGATCCTGGTAATGACCAACTACAACTTTTCTGCTCAGTCGCATCCTGGTTCCGATAAAACCAAATTCACGATCACCGTGAGCCGACTGGTTCAGGTTCATGAAATTCATATCGATGGTTTCCCAGGGTATGTCTCTGTTAAGCTGAGTATGAAAATGCAGGAAAGGCTTGTTGAGGGAGTTAAGACCCTTTATCCACATTTTGGCAGGCGAAAAAGTATGCATCCAGGCTATCAGTCCGATGCAATTCTTTGTATTGTTTGCTTCTGAACACAATTCATAAATTGAATCAGAGGTAATCAGCACAGGCTTGAAGATCACCTTCACAAGGATCTTTGGTGACTTGTCAAGTGTGGCAGCGATTTTTGCAGAATCAGCAGCCACCTGTTTAAGTGTCTCAGGACCATATAGATGCTGAGTACCTGTTATAAACCAGACCTCTTTGTTTTTAAAATCAAACATAATTATTTCCTTTTATTAGTTTTTTAACCCCTTTCATATTTCCCCCAGGAGGAAGGAGCAGTTTTTCCCGACCCCCTGGGGGAGGATCAGGGAGGGGGTTTCTTCTCCTACCAGAAATAA
>CAZKMH010000168.1:0-7803 GCA_964553395.1 uncultured Rikenellaceae bacterium
CAGCACCGTCGAATCGGTAAGATCTCGCTGTAGTCGTGAGACAGGAAGCTTCCCTGAAAAATGCCCGAAAATTGCATTCGCGTATCCCAGGTTTCCTTCTCCGTTTTCAAAGTCGATGGGATTCACTTTATGAGGCATTGTTGAAGATCCGATCTCACCCTTCTTTATTTTCTGCCTGAAATAATCCATCGAAATATATGTCCAGATATCCTGTGCCATGTCAAGTAGTATCACATTGATCCTGCGCATATTATCGAACAGTGCGGCAAGGTTGTCATAGTGCTCTATCTGGGTTGTCGGCTGGGAACGTTTTAACCCGAGCTCCTCGTTAACAAAATTATCGGCGAAGGATATCCAGTCAATGTCAGGGTAAGCTATTTTATGAGCATTCATGTTACCTGTCGCTCCCCCGAATTTGGCTGAATAAGGTATCTGCCCGAAATATTTGGTTTGTTCGTCGATCCTGGAAATGAATACTGCCATCTCCTTGCCCAGCCTTGTTGGAGTTGCAGGCTGCCCATGCGTTCTTGCAAGCATCGGAATCTCTTTCCATTCATCGGCAAGTGTTGCAAGTGCTTCCCGCAATTCAAAAAGAAGCGGGAAATAGACATTTATGAGAGCATCTTTTAATGAGAGTGGTATGGCGGTATTGTTAATATCCTGAGATGTCAGCCCGAAATGGATGAACTCGCTCCACTTTCCCCACCCTGAATGAAAGAATTTTTCCTTCAGATAATACTCAATAGCTTTAACATCATGATTGGTGATCTTTTCCCTTTCCTTTATCTTTTCGGCATCCTCAACCATGAAATCCTCGTATATTGACCGTAATGTCTTATAATCATCCTTTTTGAAATCACTTAACTGCGGAAGAGGAATATTACAGAGGGCAATGAAGTATTCAATCTCCACCATCAGACGGTATTTGATCAGCCCGAACTCAGAGAAATAGAGATCCAGCTCATTTACCTTCTGTCTGTATCTTCCATCGATAGGAGAAATGGCAGTGAGAGGATTTAATTCCATAATTCTACTAAATATGATTTATATCGTAATTTCAATATACGCAAAAGTAGTATTTTAGACGGTGTAAAAAAACTGAATTTTAGCCAATATTTCATCCCCGCTTACTGTCATGCCTAAAGAAAAGATCCGAATTTCTGCAGTAAAATATGCAAATACATACCCGTTTATCTATGGAATGACCATTTCAGGTTTTGACAAAAAGATCATTCTGTCAACCGACCATCCGGCTGATTGTGCCGCAAAGCTGATAAGCGGCGCTGTTGATATCGGTCTGATCCCTGTCGCAGCATTGCCGATGCTGAAGGAATACCATATCATTACCAATTACTGTCTGGGGTCATACGGAAAAGTCAGAACGGTTCTGCTTCTCAGTAATTGTCCATTGGATGAAATCAGGAATATAAACCTTGATTACAGGTCCAGATCATCGGTCAATCTGGCCAGGATACTTGCCAGATTCTACTGGAAAAAGAAATTCACATGGAACACAACCACCGAGGAATTCGATTTTATAAATGTCCCTGATTACGAGGGTGTTGTCCTGATCGGCGATCAGTGTTTTGAATATTCAAACCGGTACAAATACAGGATCGATCTGGCGGAAGAATGGTACAAATTCACCGGGCTTCCGTTTACCTTTGCCTGCTGGACCGCAAACAGGAAGCTGGACAGGGAATTCCTTGAAGAGTTTAATGATGCTCTTCGGACAGGTATCGAAAATATACCGGCAGTTCTTGAAAAATACGGACAGAATGGAGTTATCAGGGGTGACGATCTCAAATCATACCTGACGACAAATATGCATTTTGATCTGAATGACGATAAAAGGGAAGCAATAAGGTTGTTTCTGGAATATATGGGTAAGCTGTGAACCATGGGGTATTTCACCCACCATTTAAGGGATTCAACCCCCCATCCCATAGCCATCACCTAAGGAGTTTTGGGGACAAAAGTTTCCCCTCCTTTTGAAGGAGGGGAAACTTATTTGTTTATAAACCAGATAATTATAGTGGTTTTCGTTATTAAAATATTCCTTAAGTTGACGGCTATGGGATTGAGGGGTATAATATATTTTTTGTATCTTTGAAATTCTACTAAATCATATTATAAACATAAAATATTGAATATCATGGCAGTAACTATGACTTTTAATGATCTCCGGAAGCTAAAAGACCAGTTACCCTCCGGAAGTATGAGAAAAATTGCTGACAAACTGGAACTTAATGAGGAGACAGTCAGAAACTACTTCGGAGGGAGAAATTTTGATAAGGGACAAAGTGTTGGTATTCATTTTGAACAGGGGCCGGGAGGTGGCATTGTAACATTCGACGACACAACCATCCTCGACATGGCCAAACAGATGATTAATGGCTGATTCCGGATCCTACATCCTGTTCAAAAGCAAAAGGCAGGGTCTTTTGCTTTTTTTGTTTTTGCATTTCTTTACCTCATTCCCAGCCTTCCCCAAGGGCGAAGGAACGTGGTTAATACTATTCCGGATAAAACTATTTTAAAAATTTGGACATAAAATCTGTTATAACCAGGGAGGAAAGCAAATATATCAATCTGCTTGAGAAATTCTTTATAAAAACGTGGGGTGAAACATTGCTCTGGTCACATGATCTGAATCATCACAAAAGAGTTTGGGAATATGCAAAGGAGATCCTGATATTTTCGCCTGATATTTTAGCTGATGCTGATCCTGACCTGGTTACAAAAGTCCTGATTTCCTGCTATCTCCACGATATCGGAATGGCAATTGATCCCGGATTGAATCACGGGCAATCCAGCCGGGAATTATGCGAAATATTCCTTCACCTGAACCACCTGGATATCTCCAATTCCCGTGATATGTTACAGGCTATTGAGAATCATGATAATAAAGATTATAACAACAGGCGGAACAATTACAATCTGTTGACAATACTTTCTGCAGCTGATGACCTGGATGCATTCGGATATATTGGAATTTACAGATATGCGGAAATTTATCTTTTACGAGGTATCGATCCTTTGAGGATTGGTTATCTGATCAGGGAAAATGCGACCGGAAGGTTTGAGAACTTCAGGTCGCTTTTTGAAAAGAATCAGAACCTTTTTCTTAAACACAAAGGAAGATTTAAAATACTTGATGAATTTTTTGAAAGATATAACCTTGAATTAATTAATTACCGGTTTGGAACCGGGGAACCTGACGGTCATTGCGGGATAATTGAGATCCTGTCAAATCAGATCAGGAATAATATATCTGCAGAAACGCTAATTTCAAATCCCGGAAAATACTCCGGCAATTTTCTTATAACCGGTTTTTTCAATTCAGTGAAATCAGAAATCGCAGTATAGAGAGGAATACTAAATATTTTCAATTATTCAGTCAGATCAATTCCTTAAGAGTTGTTCTGGTCAGAATTCTGTCGGTATGGTCGTTTATTTCCTTGAAAGCCTTCCGGATCTGACATGTTGATTCGTCTTTGCAGAATTCACATGGCCTGTATGAGCGTTCCGATACGCAGTACAATAAGGAAATAGTACCTTCAAAATGATTGATAATTTCCGCAAGATTAACATTTTCCGGTTTTTTTAACAGAAAGTAGCCCCCCGCTTTCCCGAGATTGCTGCCAAGAACCCCTATTTTCTTTAACTCAAGGAGTATGTTTTCGAGGAAACTCTGCGGGATCTTTTCTTCCTCAGCTATTTCACGGATCTGAATGGGCCTTTTACCATACTCTCTGGCAAGCCTGGTAAGTGCTACAATTGCATATCGGGTCTTTTTTGATAATATCATGGGACCGGATGAAAATTTTAATAAAGTTAAGTATTAATACCTAACCATTTTTGGCTTTTATGCCAACATTGGTAAACAATAATACAATTACTTTTGTTCATAAAATCGGTAGACATTATGATATTTGCAATTCGTGCCTTGTTTTTATTGTTTTCGTTGAATCTTACACAGGCACCGGTAATACCTCAGGCAAAAATTAAAGGTAGCATTACTCTTTCGGGAGCATTTGCCCTCTATCCCATGGCAGTCAGGTGGTCGGAGGAATTCAGGAAAGTTTATCCGGAGGTAAAGATCGACCTTTCAGCCGGAGGGGCTGGTAAAGGTATAACTGATGCTCTGAACAATATGGTCGACATTGGTATGGTCTCAAGGGAGGTTTACCCCGAAGAGGTAAGAAAAGGTGCATATACGATAGCCGTTGCAAAAGATGCGGTAGTTCCGATGATCAATGCCTCCAATCCGGCATTGGATGCCATACTCAGTAAAGGTTTGAAAAAGGAAACAGCTGGCAACATCTGGATTACCGGAATGTACAAAACCTGGTCACAGGCTTTTGGAGTTAAAGGGACAATCCCGATGCACATTTATACACGATCAGATGCCTGCGGGGCTGCAGAGGTATGGGCTAATTTCTTTGACAAAAAGCAGGAAGATCTCCTGGGAAATGGCGTTTATGGCGATCCGGGACTGGCCCTGGCTGTGAAAAAAGATCCATTGGGTATCGGTTACAATAATATAGGCTATATCTATGACGCCAGGACAAAAAAACAGTTAGCAGGTATCAGGGTTCTTCCAATTGATATCAATGGTGATGGTAAAATAGGTCCGGATGAAGAATTTTACAAGTCTATCGATGACCTGATTGAAGCTATTGCTTCAGGTAAGTATCCCTCACCTCCGGCACGGGAGCTCTATTTTGTTACAAATGGCAAACCGAAGGAGGCTATAGTTTTAAAATTCATACAGTGGATTTTGACAGATGGGCAAAAATATGTTAATGAATCAGGATTTATAACATTATCAAAAGAAAAAACTGTAACAGAATTAAAGAAAGTCCGGTAAAATATTATGCGTAAACTTCGGATTGTCAAAGATAAAACTGCCCGGGTTGTCATGCTGGGCATTGCCCTTTTTACAATATTGTTCCTGATTGTTATAGGATTAACCCTCTTTTTCAAAGCCTTCCCGATAATGAAAGAGAAAAATCTGTGGTTATTGCTTTCCTCTGCCAGCTGGAAACCTTTCAAAGGTGATTTTGGTTTTCTCCCGTTTATCATCAGCACTCTTTATGTTTCACTGATTGCTATAGTCATTGCACTTCCATTATCCATACTTACAAGCATATACCTTAATTCATATGCTTCAAAGAGAATACGTAAATTTTTTGAACCTGTGGTTGATCTTCTTTCCGGAATTCCCCCCGTGATATATGGAGTCTGGGGCACTCTTACCATAGTACCTCTTATTTCTGTTAAAATTGCACCCAGATTTGTTGAATTTTCCACAGGATACTCAGTTCTTGCCGGAGGGATCGTTCTTGCCGTTATGATAATCCCGCTCTTAATAAGCATTATAGTCGAAGTTTTCCGGTCAGTGCCACACGAAATGACTGATGCATCATTAAGCCTGGGGGCTACCAAATGGCAGACAGTAAAGAAGATTATCCTGAGAAAATCGTTCCCGGGGATCATTGCGGCAAGTGTATTGGCTCTTTCCAGGGCATTTGGCGAGACAATGGCCGTTCTGATGGTTTGCGGGAACATTCCCCAGATCCCTCTCTCTTTTTTTGATGCCTGTTACCCCCTGCCGGCATTAATTGCCAATAACTATGGTGAAATGCTTTCAATGCCAAGCTATGAATCGGCGCTTATGTTCTCGGCTTTTCTGTTGTTTATAATTATTATACTGTTCAACGGGATTTCCAGGGTAACACTAAACCAGATTGAAAGAAGATATCATTTTTCTTAACCTGTGAATCAGATTTGAGACTATGAAGCAATTTGAGGAGAGAATATTTAAACTTATTATGATCGCAGCATCCCTGATTATACTTGGGATATTGATCTATATCATCGGAACAATTTTTTATAAAGGATTGCCTTCGCTTACCTGGGATATGATAACAAAAGTTCCCGGAGGCGGATTTTATCTTGGCAAGGAAGGCGGAGTCCTTAATGCCATTGTCGGATCGGTATATTTAATTCTCGGTGCTCTTGCGCTTAGCCTGTTTCTAAGTGTCCCCCTTGTTATGTACATCAATTTTTACCTGCCGGCGAAATCATGGTTTTCAAGGATAGTTCGCTTTTCACTTGACATCCTTTTTGGTGTTCCTTCAATTGTATACGGGGCTTTCGGATTTTCTCTCATGATCTACCTTGGGATCAGGGCATCACTGCTGGGAGGTATAATAACAGTGGGAATGCTTATTATGCCGGTCATGATGCGTTCGCTTGATGAAATTGCAAGACTCCTTTCCCGTGATTTGCCTGATGCCCTGTTGTCACTTGGTGCCACGAAATATGAAATGACCAAAGTCTTACTGAGACAATTGATGCCAGGATTGGCAACTGCTATTCTCCTTGCGATAGGAAGAGGGATTGGAGATGCAGCAACTGTCTTGTTTACGGCAGGTTATACGGATAATATTCCCACTTCACTCAGCCAGCCTGCTGCAACTCTGCCGCTCTCGATATTCTTTCAGCTCGGAAGTCCTGTCGAAGAAGTACAAAATCGCGCCTATGCTTCAGCAATAATTCTGACAGTTATAATATTGATCCTGAGCTTTTCGGCGCGATACATCAGCTCAAAATTTTCAAAAAACAGAATATGATAAGTGCAAACAGACTTCTTGAAACCCGGACCTATAAACCGGTACTGGAACTGGAGAGGATTACTCCATTGAAAAAGTTATTGAACAAACACACCATCAGAATAGAACACCTTAATGTATATATTGAGGAACAACATATTCTGAAGGATTTAAATCTTGCCATACCCGAAAAAAGCATCACCTGCATAATAGGCCCTTCAGGGTGCGGTAAATCGACATTTCTAAAAACACTTAACCGCATGCACGATGAATCCCCGGAAGTCAGAATAAGCGGCAAGGTTTATATAGACGATGAAAATATTTATGATCAGGGTGTCAATGTTATTGATACCAGGAAAAAGATGGGACTTCTTGCCCAGCGTCCCTGCACCCTGCCAATGTCAATTTTCGATAATGTGGCATACGGCCCCCGGATTCACGGATTAAAGAAAAGGAAAGTCATTAATCAGACTGTTATAAAATATCTGCAATATGTAGGACTCTGGGATGAAGTAAGAGGAAGGGTACGTTCATCCGCATCAAAATTATCGATTGGCCAGCAGCAAAGACTTTGTCTGGCCAGAGGTCTGGCCATTGAACCCGACTATATTCTCGGTGACGAAGCTACTTCAGCGCTCGATCCGCTTTCCACAAAAAAAATTGAAGAACTTTTTGTCAGGCTGAAAGAAAAATATACGGTCATACTTGTAACCCATACCCTGAGGCAGGCAAAACGAATTGCCGACAACATTGTTTTTATGTACCTCGGTAAAATAGTTGAATCAGGTCCGACTGATGAATTTTTCAGTAATCCAAAGAAGCAGTTGACCAGAGATTACCTGTCAGGTAGCTTTAGTTAGGGTTGTGAAGAGAGGGCGAGAGGGCGAGAGGGTTGATTGAGTTGAATTAATTAATAGAGTTGAAAATAGGAGAAGAAATGAATATCAAAGAGTTAAAGATATTAGTCTCAGGGAAAGCAATTGAAGAACAGTTGAAGATTCTGTCAGATCGTTTCCCCGGTAAAATGTTATTTACAACCAGTTTTGGGATTGAAGATCAGGTAATTACGCAAATAATATTTGATTATAATCTTCCGATAGAAGTGGCTACTCTCGATACGGGCCGCCTTTTTCCGGAGACATATAAAGTTTTTAATGAAACACTGAAAAAATATAAGAAAAAA
>CAZKMH010000169.1:0-7786 GCA_964553395.1 uncultured Rikenellaceae bacterium
AAGGGGGTGAGTACATGTGATTGAATTTCAAATATATTAAGATTTCAACCGCACATGGCGTTAATATTACATTTCAACAATTGAAAATATTAGCTTATTTTTAACGATTCACGACTGTTTATACCGGGAAATGTTAAAATCGTGCCTGTACTATAATCTCATTGAAGCTGGTTGCGATGAAGCCGGCAGAGGTTGTCTGGCAGGTCCGGTTGTCGCCGCAGCAGTGATCCTTCCAAAAAACTATAAGCATCCTGTACTGAACGATTCAAAAAAGCTTACCGCGGCACAGCGTGAACTCCTCAGGATCGAAATAATCGATACCGCCGTTGCATGGAATGTCTCTTTTATCGATAGTACCGAAATAGATATCCTGAATATTCAGAGAGCTTCAATAAAAGCCATGCATCTGGCTATTGATGGCCTTTCAAAAAAGCCACAGTTCCTGCTTATTGACGGGAACAGATTTTACCCATACAAAGATCTTAAGCATCAGACAATAATAAAAGGTGATGGTCTTTACTTTTCGATTGCTGCAGCCTCGGTACTTGCAAAAACATTCAGGGATGAATTCATGGAGAAGCTCCATAATGATTATCCAGGCTATGGCTGGGACAAAAATAAAGGTTACGCCACTCAATCCCACAGGGACGCAATAATCAGATACGGTCTTACTCCTTACCACAGGAGATCATTCACACTTTTTAACACACAGATGTCACTAACATTTTAACATCCCTGTATCATTTAAAGAATTATCTTTGCACCCTGATAAATTTTAAAAATCTGAACCTGATGAAGATTGTCTGTACTTTATTATTTGTCGTCCTGATTAGTTTAGGTTCCGTTGCCAGAGCTGATGAGGGAATGTGGCTTTTGCCGATGATGGAGAAACTCTACATTGGCAAGATGACGAACCTTGGACTAAAACTTTCCGCTAATGATATTTACAGTCTCAATAATGCAAGCCTGAAAGATGCAGTAGTGAGTTTCAACGACGGCAGCTGCACCGGGGAGATCGTCTCTTCAAGGGGACTCCTTCTTACCAATCACCATTGCGGATACAGCCGGATACAGGCACACAGCTCAGTTGAACACAATTATCTGAAGGACGGCTTCTGGGCAATGACAAGGGATCAGGAATTGCCGAATCCGGGGCTCTCTGTCACTTTTCTTGTGAAGATCGAGGATGTTACGGAACAGGTACTGGCGGGTGTCAATCCCGGTATGACTGAATCCGAAAGGAATGCGGCAATAAATTCAGCAAGGCTTGAAATTGAAAAATCAGCTTCATCAGGTAATGGCTACAGGGCATCAGTATCCTCATTTTATGGAGGCAATTACTTCTATCTAATTGTTTATGAACGATATACAGACGTGCGGCTTGTTGGTGCACCGCCTTCATCAATCGGCAGTTTCGGAGATGACACAGATAACTGGGAATGGCCCCGTCATACGGCTGATTTCAGTGTATTCCGTGTTTATTCGGGACCTGACGGAAAGCCGGCACCCTTTTCAACGGAGAATATCCCCCTCAAACCGAAAAACTGGCTCAACATCTCACTCAAAGATCTCAATGAAGGTGATTTTGCAATGGTCATGGGCTATCCGGGGAGAACCCAGAGATATTACACTTCCTTTGAAGTAAACGAGTTAATGAAGATTACCAATCCCAACAGGATCAAGATACGGGGTATCAAACAGGAATCATGGATGGAAGATATGAGAGCCGATCAGAAAGTCAATATCCAGTATTCCTCTAAATATTCGGGTTCTGCCAACTATTGGAAATATTCTATCGGACAGAATGATCAGCTTAAGAACCATAATGTTATGGAAAAAAAGCAACTGATCGAATCGCAGTTCATTACCTGGGTGAACGGGGATGAATCGCGCAGGACAAAATATGGCGATGCGCTTAACCTAATCAGGTCGGCAATTGAAGGTAGAGCCGAATTCCAGAACGCGTACCAGTATCTGGACGAGTGTGCAAGGGGCTGTGAGATAATCGAATTTATCAGATATACAGGCAAACTTGCAACTGCATTAAAATCAGGCGACAAGCCAAAAATTACTGAAGCATCAATGCAACTTAAAAGTCTTGCCGGAGAGATCTATAAGGATTACAACCCTCCCACTGACCGGAAAACAATGAAGCTGATGCTTAAGCTAATAAGGGAAGATGTACCTCAGAAATTCCTTCCTGATTTCTATGCAAGGCTGGTGGATAAAAAGTTTAAAGGTGATATTGACAGATTCGTTGATTACATATTCGCAAAATCTGTCTTTGCGGGTGAAGCTAAGCTGACTGCATTTCTGGATAATCCTAAACTTAAGACATTTCAGAATGATCCGGTTATATTAACTGCTTTATCAATCAGCAATATCAGAAGTGAGCTTTCAAAAGAGCTGAGCCGTTATGAAGAAAATCTTGCCACCGGGCGCAGACTCTGGATTGCAGCCCTCAGGGAGATGACCCCGGAAAAAACTCTCTATCCCGATGCAAATTCAACGATGCGTCTTAGTTACGGCACTATTCAGGAATACGACCCTAAAGATGCAGTCACTTATAAATATTATACAACACTGCAGGGTGTTATTGACAAATATATACCTGGTGATTATGAATTCGATCTGCCACAGCGAATGATCGATCTCCATAACCAGAAGAATTACGGCAAATATGCCTCTTCCAAAGGCTATTTGCCTGTCAATTTCCTTACAACAAACGATATTACAGGCGGCAACTCGGGAAGCCCGGTTTTAAATTCCAGGGGCGAACTTATTGGTCTGGCATTTGACGGCAACTGGGAAGCAATGAGCGGTGATGTTTACTATGAACCTGAGATCCAGCGTACCATTGCCGTCGACATAAGGTATGTCCTCTGGGTGATGGATGTCTATGCCGGTGCAGGGCATCTTGTGGATGAAATGACGATAGCAGAGTAAGCTTTTTATATATGCAATTCAGTTTAATCGAAACACTGGCAGCTTTTATGGTGCTTTTTGCCATAATTGATATCACAGGTTCAATACCCATAATCCTTAACATCAAATCCAAAGGTGCTACCGTCAATTCTGTTAAGGTCACACTTGTCTCCTTTTCAATACTTGTGGCATTTTTACTTATAGGAAGTCCTTTGCTGGGAGTCTTTGGAATTGATGTTTCATCATTCGCCATTGCAGGATCCTTCATAATTTTTCTTATTGCAATGGAAATGATCCTCGGCATTGAGCTGTTTAAACAGGATGCACATGGAACCGGAGCAATATTCCCAATCGCCTTTCCGCTGATCGCCGGTGCCGGATCAATAACCACCATCCTTTCACTTAAAGCTGAATATCAGACGATAAATATTTTTATCGCACTGCTCCTCAACATGATAATCGTTTATCTTGTTTTACGCCTGACAACTGTTTTTGAAAAGTTTCTCGGGTATGGCGGTGTCCAGATCCTGAAAAAGGTTTTCGGGGTCATCCTGCTTTCCATTGCCGTCAAGCTTTTCATTTCCAATACCGGTATCGTATTACCTCATGGGATGTGATGTTACAATATATACCGATGGGGCTTCAAGAGGAAATCCGGGACCCGGCGGATATGGCATCGTCCTGATCTCCGGTAAACACCGGCTGGAGAAGACCGTAGGATTCAGGCTTACAACTAATAACCGGATGGAGCTACTGGCAGTCATAGTCGGACTTGAATCGCTTAAGCAGCCGGGAAGCAATGTTACAGTTTTCACCGATTCCAGGTATGTTGCTGATGCTGTTGAAAAAGGATGGGTGTTCAGGTGGGAAGCCAAAGCCTTCAGAAAACAAAAAAATCCCGACCTCTGGATAAGATTCCTTAAGATCTACAGAAAACATAATGTAAGACTGGTTTGGATCAAAGGACATGCCAATGATCCGGAGAACGAACTTTGTGACAGGATGGCTGTTGAATCATCATTCGGAAAAGTTCTGCAGGAAGATACCGGCTATGATCCCGCATCTGATGATGGGATCCTATTTGGAAATCCTGATTGACCAAAATAATTTTTGTTTAACGAAAATATTTGGTGCAATTTTGCAAAAAAGTTGTAGATGCAAAGGCTTATTATTGAACAAACTGCTTTAACGCCAGCGATAAAGTTCTCGCCTGATGAGAATATTTTTTTCATCCGCGGAACCTCCTCTCCTGAAGATGTGCGTGAACTGTATTACCCGGTCATTGACTGGATCAGGAAATTCACCGGAGAGGCTTTAACAGGTGAATATAAATCATTCACGGAGGAAAATCCGCTCAGATTTCAGATCGACCTGAACTATTTCAATTCATCGTCCGCAAAATTCCTTTATGATATAATTATGGAGCTGAATAAGCTGCCACCTGCCGGGTTTCCTGTTAAGGTTGAATGGTACTATGACGAAGAGGATACAGATATGAAAGGAGCCGGCTCTGATATTTCGCTTCTTGTTAAGATGGATTTCACCTTTATTCCAAAACGGTCGGAAAGCTGATGAAGGGACAGAAGGAACTCTACGAGTTGCTCGAAAAGCTTGAAATCCGGTTCGAATATCACGAGCATCCTCCACTGGCAACCATCGAAGATGCGATAATCCACTGGAAAGATTACAATTCAGGAAGGTGCAAGAACATTTTTTTCCGTAACCACAAGGGTAACCGCCACTATCTGGTGATCCTTGAACATCTGAGACAGCTTGATATTCATGATCTTGAGAAACGTCTCAGGCAGGGCAAGCTGTCTTTTGCATCTGACCAGAGGCTAAAAAAATACCTTGGACTTGATCCAGGTTCGGTGTCCCCGTTCGGGCTGATCAATGATAAGGAGAACCACGTTCATCTTTTTATTGATGAGAAGCTGAAGGGATCCGACCGCCTGGCATTCCATCCGAATGTTAATACGGCCACACTGGTAATATCAAAGACAGATTTCCTCCGGTTCCTCGATTATACCGGAAATTCGTACGAATTTCTGAAACTCTACGATTAAATTATAGTTTATTTTTTCTTTCCTGCTTTATAGGCTGGCCGAACCCATTCTTCCATTGGTTCATATTTGCTCATGCAGGCCCAGTAAATACCACGTTTCTGGATCTCCAGTGCCTGCGGCACCTTGAAATCGGCAGCCACATGCCCGAGAGAGGAATAGAAGACCCTGCCTTTGCCGTAGGCTTTTTTCCAGGCAACCGGAACAATATTCCCTCCGATCCAGGCGGCAGTTTTGTCGGTGAATGTGGTTGTTGCAAGCACTTTGACATTAGGATCAACATGTACAAAATATTGCTCGGAATGCATGTCAAAATCCGTCAATCCTTTTGTAACAGGATCTTTGTGATCGGTTATATTAACCCTGTAATCGATGACTCCTCCCGGATGGGCAACCCATTGTCCTCCCACCATGAACTGGTATTCAGTGTTGTTTCTGAATGAATCACCAAGGCCGCCGTGCCATCCGGCGATTCCAACACCGCTCTTAACTGCCTCAAGCAGTGCCTTTTCCTGCTTGCTTTCAATAGTTCCCATGGTCCAGGACTGAATAATAAGGTCATAATTATCCTTCATCCCGGGTTCAAGATAAGCATTCAGGCTGTCTGCTACCGTGACCTTTGCTCCTTCTGATTGCAGCCAGGGAACAAATACATCGCGGCATTTATCCGGTTCATGGCCCATCCAGCCTCCCCAGACATACAGAATTTTTTTACCACTCAGGGGCGAACCAGTCTGCTGTTTAATACTCCGGCCAAACACCGATGGTGTTATAATGGCTGCTGCTGCCACAGTTGCACTCTTTGTTAAAAATGATCTTCGGGTTAACATAATATTGCTATTTCAGGCTAAGATAATAATTTAAAAATTCAAATTGTTAAATAATATACAAATGCACAATAAATGTATTTACTTTGTGGATCCTTTATCCTGGGGACTATAACTTAAAATGTTTATAAATAAATAAAAATTGAATCAAATTTCGTTAGTATTCGTCATTACAGGAAGACCTGAAACAGATTTATAGATGAAAAAACTCCTGTTCTCTGTAGTTGTCTTTATAATTATCCAGCCGTTCTTATCAGCACAAACAATGGATAAAAAGCAATATAAGGCAACCAGAGTAGCTGAAGTTCCTGTAATTGATGGCATACTGGATGAGGAGAACTGGAAGGCCGGTGTATGGATTGATGATTTTACGCAGAATGAACCTTACAACGGGAAGCCTGCATCGCAACAAACTGAGTTCAACATTCAGTTTGACGATGATAATATATATGTTGCTGTCAAAGCATTCGATTCCAATCCGGACAGCATTGTAAGACGCCTTTCAAGAAGGGATCAGGTTGATGGCGATCTGGTCGGGGTGATTTTTGACAGTTTTCATGACCTGCGTACCGGTTTTCTCTTTGGTATAAGTGCAGCCGGAGTGAAATATGACCAGATGTTCACAAATGACGGAGAAAGTGAGGATGCATCATGGGATCCCAACTGGTGGGTAAAAACTTCGGTTAACGGGGAGGGTTGGATTGCTGAAATGAAAATACCATTCAGCCAGGTAAGGTTTGACAAAAATTCGGGGGGTGTCTGGGGACTTCAGCTGGCACGAATACTTTACAGAAAAGATGAGACATCTTTCTGGCAGCATATTCCGGCGGATTCGCCCGGATTTATACATCTGATCGGTGAGATTTCCGGACTGGATGAAATCAAGCCAAGGAAAATATTTGACATGACCCCTTATACTGTTGTAAAAGCAGAGACATTTAAGGCAACAGCCGGAAATCCGTTTCTTGAAAAAGGAAGAAAGTTTGGATTTAACGGAGGAATTGACGCCAAGATAGGTATTACGAACAATATGACGATGGACCTGACTATCAATCCCGATTTCGGACAGGTCGAGGCAGATCCTTCAGAGGTCAACCTTTCTGCATATGAGACGTTTTTCGAGGAAAAAAGGCCTTTTTTTATTGAAGGCAATAATATAACAAACTTCAATATCGGGCTCGGAGATGGAGACGTCGGAAACGATAATCTGTTCTATTCCAGGAGGATAGGACGCAGTCCGCATGGATCTCCCGATTTGGAGGATGGCTGGAATGCCAATGTTCCAGGATTTACCACCATTCTTGGGGCTGCCAAACTAACCGGGAAAACAAAAAACGGACTCTCACTTGGATTTGTGGAAGCAGTGACTGCAGGGGAACGGGCTGAAATTGACACTGTCGGAGGCAGGATTCATCAGACTGTTGAACCTCTCACCAATTATTTACTCGGAAGGGTTCAGAGAGATTTCAATGAAGGGAAAACGATCCTGGGAGGAATTGTTACCAGCACTAACAGGGACCTGGACGACAATCTGGAAAGCTTTATGCATAAATCTGCCTATTCAGGCGGATTTGATTTCACCCAGTACCTCAAAGATAAGAACTGGATGTTAAATATTAACGCTGCATTCAGCCAGGTCAACGGATCAAAGGAGGCCTTGCAACTTACACAACAGTCATCTGCAAGATATTATCAGCGACCGGATAATGATCATACAGATTTTGATCCTGACCGTACATCCCTGATGGGATCAGGAGGCAGGTTACAGGTAATGAAACAAAACGGACACCTTAACCTGTTGGGCTGTATACTATGGCGAACACCCGGGTTTGAGACAAATGATCTTGGGTTTATGCAGGAGGCTGACGAGGTTATGACAGTATTATGGGCAGGATATAACGTCTGGGATCCGAAATGGATTTACAGGAATTACAATGTTAACATGGATATGTGGTTTGCGAACAACTTTGG
>CAZKMH010000170.1:0-7770 GCA_964553395.1 uncultured Rikenellaceae bacterium
TGTCTGTTTCACTGAATTGCCTTTCAGGATCTGCAACAATGACGGCCACATATCTGTCAAGAATTCCGGATTGTCCGTTAATTGCGCCCCTGTCGATTGTGAAGAATTTTGCCAGGTGAATCGTTATATCAGCAACATCGATCTCAGCAAGTTCGCCCTGCCCTTCCAGGAATGCAACCTTATATATTGTATCGGAACTAACTGTCGCGATTGTCTGGATTATCTCATATTCAAGTCCTTCCATCGAATTGAGGATGTTTTGTTCATATGAGACTGAAATATTGTTTTTCAGAAGATTGACCGGAACCTCGATCCCGTTATAGTTAATTATCATTCCCGGATAGATCCTCTTTCTGGTTTTGCCGCCCTCATCATCGCTTGCCTGTACATCGACGGGATTGAGTCCTTTATTATAAAGCTCCAGAAACCGGGCTTCTCTCTGCCTGGCATCTTTTGTATCAGCGGGATTTATGAACTCAAAGGCAATTTTCCGTTTCGATGCAACTCTGAATTCATCCAGCATTTCCTTCACTGACCTTCTTAATCGTTTTAATGGGATTGGCATCTCACCATCGAGATACACCTGAACATAAATATCATTTTTTAACCCATCCAGTACTTTACGGGTAGGTTCCGAAAGGGTGTATCTATTATCTTCAGTCAGGTCGAGTCGTATTCTGAAAAGTGATATGAATGAGGCGACAACAATTATTCCCGCAACTGTCAGAATGAACTGCAGCCAGCTTTTCAGCCTGATATTGTTACTGTCAGAAATTGATCCCATTGCTCAACTGTTTTTCTTCCATTTACGTGACAGAAGAACCAGCCTTGCTGCCTCTGTGAAGATAAGAGAGACTGCAACAAAATAGGCAATATCCCTGATGTCGAGCACTCCCCTGCTCATCGATTTATAATGTTCATTTATCCCCAGGCCGATAACGGTTTCATCGAGTTTTTTAAAACCTGGCAGGTAGGCAAATGAATCGAATCCTGCGTACATAATAAAGCATAGCACCACTGCAATTATGAATGCAATAACCTGGTTGTCAGTAAGGGATGAAGCAAATATACCGGCGGAAGCATAGATCGATGCCAGAAAAAAGAGTCCGATAAATGCTCCCCAGGTTCCTCCCCTGTCGAGATTTCCGGGTGTTTCTCCAAGGATAAAAACTGACATAAAGTATATCAGACCGGGAAGCAGTGCCAGGAGGACAAGTGCCAGCGATGCCAGATACTTCCCCCATATTATTCCCCGTTCTGTCACCGGTTTTGAAAAGATCAATTCTATAGTTCCAAGTCGCTTTTCTTCAGCAATCATTCTCATCGTCACTGCAGGAACCAGGAACAGGAAAACCCAGGGGGAGAGAAAAAACAGCGTGTCGAGGCCGGCATAGCCGCTGTCGAGAATATTCCACTCACCCGTAAATACCCACATGAAAAGGCTGTTGACAAGCAGAAAAACAATGATGACGATATAGCCGGTCAGGCTGCTGAAAAAACCGTTGATCTCTTTCCTGAATATCGCAAACATAGTTTACATTGAATGGCAAAAATAATCAAATTTGTTGGGATCAGGTATACGTGATAACGGCTATCTCCCTCTCGCCCTCTTGCTCTCACCTTGTCTATATGTCCCTCATTCTCAAACGCTTCACCATTTCCCTGGCAATCCTTTCTGATGCACCTGCCGGACCCAGCTTCTCCTTCAACCGCTTATAATCGGCAAGCATTTTTTCATGCTTCCGCCCTCCCGGAAGAATATTTGTCAGCTCGTTCACCAGCTTCTTTTCGTTCAGGGCATACGCCAGGAGTTCCCTCACAACCTCAGAATCCAGAATCAGATTGACAAGTGAAATATATTTGACTTTCAGAAGCATCCAGACCATCAGCATCGAAAACTGATCCCCTTTATAACCGACGACCTGTGGAGTATCAAAAAGTGCAGTTTCGAGGGTTGCTGTACCTGAGGCCACTATTGCAGCATCAGCCAGATAAAGTACCTCATAAGTCTTATCCTTTACAAGTTTAACCGGTTCGTTTCCAATTATCTTATAATAGAGATCGTCCGGCAGATTTCTTACTCCGGCCAGAACAAACTGGTACTGAGGAAAATGATGCACTACCCTGACCATTTCCGGAAGATTGTATTCAACTTCGAACTTCCGGCTACCTGCAAGGATCGCAATTACAGGCTTCTCAGATATTCCAAGTGATTTTCTTATTTCTGATTTTGAAGGAAGAGCTGATTTTTTCCGTTCAACCTCATCAACAAGCGGATTACCATAATACTCTGCTGAAATATTGTGCTTTTTGTAAAATTCAACTTCAAAAGGAAAGATGATAAATATACTGTCGGTATATTTTTTCATCTTCTTTACTCTGTATTCCCTCCAGGCCCAGAATTTCGGTGAGATATAATAAAAGACTTTGATTCCCGATTTCTTTGCAAATCTGGCTATCGGCAGATTGAATGAGGGATAATCAATAAGAATAACCACATCAGGCTTATTTTCCCTGATCTGCTGTTTACACAATGTGAAGTTCCTGTTTATTGTTCTGATATTCTTAATGATAAGCAGAATACCCATGACTGCTGTATTCCTTATATGCATAAGGATTTTTGCACCGGCAGATTCCATGAGATCGCCTCCCCAGCAGACTATTTCTGCCTCCTTATCTTCAACATAAAGCTCCCTCACAAGATTTGAGCCGTGAAGGTCACCCGATAGTTCTCCTGCGATAATGAAATATTTCATACGTATATAACTTTGTTTTTAAAGGTCGTATGGAACCTCCATGTTTGTAAATTATATTCATGCTTATTTGTGTTTTTTAAACATGGAGGTTTCATACCAGCAATTTTACCCCGAAAACGACAGCGGCCCACATGATTGTAACACCGAGAACTCCCCGGGATGCCTTTAGCATATCAAAATGGTTGAATATCAGAAAGATTATTACATTCGGGAATACACACAGGGTTATTACCTTGGTTACAAGATCAGCATCCGAGATTTTCATGAACCATGTATGCAACGAGGGATTTCCCTTTGCAGCCAGAAAAACTATAAGTGCAACCAAAAATGGCAACAAAAGTCCTGCAATCGCACCGGCTGCAAGTTTATCGTATCTCTCTGATGAGATCATTTAACAAATCTTTTCCCAAGCTTTTCAAGATATGCGTATGCTGTCATGTCAACGGTCACCGGAACCACAGATACGTAATTATTCCTGAGTGCCCATTCATCAGTATCCTGTGCATCTGGTTCATGGTTATTATAAAGTCCGGTAAGCCAGTAGTATGTCTTACCCATTGGATCCTTTCTTTTTTCAAACTCCTCCTTCCAGTTCCCTTTGGACTGACGGCATATTCTGATCCCCTTAATTTCACTCCTGTCAACTGCAGGGATGTTTACATTTAAGCAGATCCCGGGAGGAAGAGGTTCCGTCAACAGGGATTTCATCACGATCCTGATATACTCCCTGCAGCCGGTAAGGTCAGCATCCCGGGAAAAGTTGTTCAGAGAGAATCCTACTGAGGTGATACCATAAAGGCACCCCTCAAGTGCAGCGGCCATAGTACCTGAATACAAGACACTTACAGAGGCATTAGCTCCATGATTCACACCTGTAGCAACAAAATCGGGGTGTCTGTCAAGGAGCTGATTCACTGCAAGCTTTATACTGTCGGTCGGTGTACCGTTGCAGGAATAAATCCTGTGCTTGTCACTTTCCTCAATAAGCTTGACCCGAAGAGGGATCCTTACCGTAAGAGCCTGGGACATACCCGACTGGCTTTCCAGAGTTGAAATGACTACTACCTTGCCGAATTCCTCCATCGTTTCAAACAGAGCCCTCAGTCCCGGAGCATATAAACCATCATCATTCGTAACCAGGATAAGTTTATCATCCTTTTCAATAATCATAAAAAATAATTTGGCTATAAAGATATAGAAATACCATACCTCTCAGTCATATAAATTTGCCGAAACAGTAAATCAGTCCTTGCTGATTTAGCACGGAGTTAAAAAGCCCGGATTGCACGGACACGGAAAGTACTGTTTTTTATGTTTGCGATCTGAGCGCCGTTGGTGAAGTCCTGGCTCCAGACATTGGGGTTACTGTCCTCAGTAGAACTCCAGTAAATATTATCAGTTATTCCGTTAATTACGCTTTTATTTATGAACATCAAATTCAATTCAAATTTCGAAGGCAAATACCAGTCACCATAAATCGAACCGGAAGGAATTAAATATTCGTTACAAATTCTTGCAGCATAAGTAGCACCATCGCCATATCCCTGCACAGCAATTATTATGGCACTATTTGTCTTACCTGCACCGATACCGTCAGACCTTGCCGCTGTACCTGTATAAATTCCAGGATCACCTCCTGCATACCACCTGATACCTGCACTCAGATCGGCAGGTGAGGCTATTAATCCATGCTGGCCATTATCATAGACATAAAAAACAATACCTCCACCATAATTTTCACCAATGAAATGGGGAGTCGTCATAGCGGCTGTGTTTGCGTGCAAAGCATAAGGTACGCTCAGAATCTGGCTTACACCTGAAACAGTATAATTTGTACCGCCAGAAATATCAGTTTCAATTTTGATAAAGTAGGGTCCTTTCCCCCAGTCAATGCCACTAAAAGTCCCTGCAACAGGATTACCGCCTCCTATGGCAAGTGTTACCAATCCGTTAATATTTGTTGACGTAGGATGTTCCTCAATATAAACCGCCGGTCCGGCTTCTGAAGTCATTAATATTTGTATCCGTATGCCGACACTCTGATTTTGAACAAGCGTTCCGTTTCCGTCTCTCATAATTGCCTGATAACTTATTCTTTCCGGTGACTGGGCAAAAACCCCTGTAGTCAGTAACAGTGCTAAAGAAATGGTGTAAAATTTTTTCATATTGTATTATTTTTTTATGATTTTGAATGTTTTTAAATCACGGGTGTTATCGGAAACTTTCAAAATGTATGTTCCTGATTTTAGATTTCCCATTTGAATTTGCGTTTGATCGCCATCTGCTCTCCTTTTCAGCAATAGATCACCACTTATGCTAAAAAGTTGATAATAAAGCTTTTCAAAGTTAAAGCCATTAACTTTCAGCATTATGAATTCACCAGCCGGATTGGGATAGACTCTCCATTCAAGAAGGATCCCTGATTCTTCAAAGCCTGTTACGACGGTCATTTCGTATGGCTGCTGAATACCTTGTGTGACTGTCCCGGCTGTTCCTGTTATGGTCATGTACACAACCTGACCCAGTGTGTAGCTAATTGTTCCTCCCGATCCGGTTGCATTTCCACCCGTGGTTGAAATGACATTCTGTGCCTGAATGGTTGCACCGGAACCAAAAAGGTACAATGCAACGATAATTCCTTTTAGATTTTTCAAAGGCAGTTTTATTAGATTAATATACTGTTTTTGTATTGTTTATTATATCTGTAACAAAACGAAAAAAAAATTGTTCATATCCGGGTAGGATATTCAGAACCGGATGTTAAAACATGACAAATCGATCCCGATCCAGACAGGCGGGACATCTGATCAATCGTTAGAATTTATAATTTACTATAGAAATCAATCAGAGATTTAAGATTGATAATAAGTTCATTATAAAATGGAAAATTTCTCCAGGGAGAGTCTGGCGCTTCAAAAACATCAATACTCTCCTTTGTAATTTTTATGAGATCAGGAGTCACTTTTGCTCCTTTTGATATCAATAATTTTGCGATCCAGGTTGTATTTTTATATGGCCAGGAAAATCCATATGCTACTCTTCCCAGTTCAGAAAGTGCAGTACTTCCGACATCGTCCTTTGAATTAGGATCGGCTTTAAAATCCAGAAGAAGACTTATGACTTCAATATCACGGTAATCGGCTGCACGAAGTAATGGAATTCCGCCATAGCTATAATCAGTCGATACATTAGGTTTTGCACCATTTTGTAAAAGAAACCTGATGATCTCAATATAGTCACGGCGTAATTCCTTTATTGTTCTGCCCGAATATACCTCGGATCCAAAGTCACGTATTTGAGATGTTATAATGCTTTCCTCATCAGGAAGCATCGCATTAGCTGCCTGTGTTATTGCACTGACCAGAGGCATGGTATAAGATCCGGCTTGCAATTCCTTATTTAAATCAGCCCCTTTCGCAATGGCCGATTTTATAAGTGCCAGATCACCATTACCTATTCCAAAACCAAGCAAATCCTGAGGAGGAATATCTACCCCCGCATCTGAAAGTTGCCTGGTATCAACATATTGACCAGAGACTTCCATTATTAAGAAGATAATATAGCCCAGGGTAAGGAGTTTTTTCATTTGAATAAGTCTTTTATTGCTATTTAATTCAAGTTGCCAGATATTAGTTCCGGCTTCCGGCTTCCCTCTTCCAGATTCAGAATGCCGCGTACCGTATACCGCAAGCCGGTTGCCGGTTTTATTTCCTGACCAGTTCAACCCTCCTGTTTTTAGCCCTTCCTTCTTCAGTATTATTGTCTCCAATGGGTTTATCCTGTCCGAATCCTGCCGGACTTAAGCGGTCAGCGGTTATTCCCTGGGCAGTTATTCCTGAGACAACCGACTTTGCCCTTGCTTCAGAGAGGGTTTTATTTGATGCCGGTGTACCTACATTGTCTGTATGCCCCTCAACGCCAATTTTAAGATCCGGATTTGACTTCATCATCTGGACTATCTGATCGATAATTGGTTTGGATTCATCCCTTATGATTGATTTCCCGGTGTCAAAGTTTATGTAAAGAGCTATATGGCCGTCACGGTTCAGTGCTTCAAACATAGAACTTGCAGTTACATCCTGCTTCATTAGTTCTTTTAGTACAACAGTGAGATAATAGTCATCACCCCCTAGTGTGACCACTTCAACCCATAACTCATTCCCATCCTTAACGGCCTTCCCCACAACCATATTTAAACCATTGTTATCAGCACATTCAGCATTCTGAGGCATTCCCTCGTAAATGACAGTTCCGCCGTTGTTCTTTATTGCGTTCGCATAGTTGCGTATAATCTGAGTAACGCTCGATTTCTGCGCATCTTCCTTAAGCGAATATGTCCTTTTATATTTCTTTCCTTCAACTGCAGTACAATTTTTTCCATTAAAGAAATTGTAACTGTCAAATTCAACATCTTCAGCATCATAGATAGTGAAGTTAGGCATCCCCGAAAAATATGGAGTGTCTTTAAATTCGGATTCCTGAGCCTGAAGACTCAGCATCGAAATGGCCGATAGAAATAGAATTGTACCGGTCACTAATTTTAGTGAATGCATTTTAGATTTCATGATGGGGTACTTTTTGGTAATCGGTTACAACTTAATTTACTATGAAATTTACAAAGAATATTAAAACAAGTCAAGTTTTATTTCACCCCTGCGGGGCTTTTAGACTGAGGAGCGGCCATTATGATAGGCGCTGCCCTGCTTTACCGTATGCAAGGCCTACCGCCTTTTTGGTACATGCTGGTTCAGCCTCAGAGTCAGCTCCAACCCGTGGGAGCGTTAGATATCTTCTCCTTTAAAAATGCAAATAAGTCTCAAAACTTCTTCCAAAATTCTTACTTTTGCCTTCTGCTAAGAAGACGGAAGACGGAAGACGGAAGACGGAAGACGGAAGACGGAAGCCGGGAGTCGGAAGACGGAAGATGGCAGTTGGCAGTTGGCAGTTGGCAATCAAAAAACTTCTGACTTCTGACTTCTGACTTCTGACTTCTGACTTCTGACTTCTGACTTCT
>CAZKMH010000171.1:0-7758 GCA_964553395.1 uncultured Rikenellaceae bacterium
AACGGGGAATCATTCAAAAATGAATTATTATCCGCTGATATTGAAAGCGGTAATTACAGCTTCAGGTGGAACCGGTAAATCCTTTTACAGATGAGCGAAGAGAGTCACTATAAACTTGTCAGCAAACTGAAGCCGGGAAAGATTATAATTCCCATATTTATCGGGCTGGCTGTGGTGGCATGGTTCCTTTCAAGGGAGATCAATACTGAAGTATTAAGCAAACTGCACTTTACATGGAAATCGGCATTCTGGCTTATTATTGCATGGTGCTGCATGATCGGCCGCGATCTCGGATATATGATCCGTATTCGTATCCTGTCGGAAAATGACCTCACCTGGAGGCAGGCATTCAGGGTGATCATGCTTTGGGAATTCACCTCGGCAATTACTCCTTCAACAGTGGGCGGGACTGCTGTTGCTGTTGTTTTTATCCATAAGGAAGGAATATCTGTCGGAAGAAGCACATCAATAGTTCTTGCCACTTCATTTCTTGATGAACTCTACTTTGTTGTAATGTTCCCCCTGATACTGTTTATCGTCGGAGGAGACATTCTCTTTACCACCTCATTGCAGGGAACAGGATTCAATCTGTTAAACAACCTCATAATTGTTGCAATAATAGGATACTCAATCATTCTGGCCTGGGTTATTTTTGTCGGTTACGGACTTTTCATCAATCCTGAAAAAATAAGGACTACCCTGATTTACATTTTCAAATTGCCTGTTCTGAGAAGATGGAAGGAATCAGCAGTCAGGGCCGGAGATGATATAGTGGAGAGTTCTAATGAATTGAGGAGCAAGCCTTTTACTTTCTGGTTGAAAGCAGGCACTGCAACCTTTCTTTCGTGGACATCCAGATACTGGGTCATAAATGCGATCCTGGTTGCATTCTATGCCGTCAACGATCATCTGCTGATATTTGCCAGGCAGCTGGTGACCTGGATCATGATGATCATCAGCCCGACACCGGGAGGCAGTGGTTTTGCAGAGATTATTATCGGGCGCTATATAACTGATGCCATACCGGCAGATCCTGCTTATACGGGAGGTATTGCACTTGCAATTGCAATAATCTGGAGGATCATAACCTATTATCCTTACCTTATAATCGGTGCTTCAATTGTACCGGGATGGATCCAAAGAAAATTTGTCAGACCCTCAGCAAAAAAGAAATAGTTTTCATACCTTGGTTTTCTTAAATGGTTATACCATTATCATTTTATGAGTGAAGAGATCCTGAGAGCATTGATGGAGCTATTCGCACTTATTGTCAAGCAGGACGGCGGCATGATAAGGAATGAACGCGATTATGTTTCAGGATTTCTGAAAAAGCAGCTTACCAGTGAAACCGTAAAGGAATATCTTGCGCTTTTTGATGAGCATGCCGGCCCGGTAAGGGAGAAAGAAGTTCAAAAAGAGCTGATAAATCCATCCGTCAGGGACTCTGTTAAAATTCTCGGGATCTGCAAAACAATAAACCGGACCCTTACTCAGCAACAAAAGGTGGTTGTTCTGATGCGGTTGTTTGAACTCGTTAATGCTGACCGCCGGTTCACTTCGCAAAGAATGAATATTATAAACACTGTTGCGGAGGTATTCAGAATATCTTCAGAGGAATTCGCTGCAGTACAGCAGTTCATAATGAATGATGAACCTGAAAAGCTTAAAAATAAGTCAATACGTTTACTTATTCCGGGAGATAAAGAGTGTGAGATCTGCAAAAGGATACTTACCGGTTATCCGGATACAATCATATGTTTCCTGAGGATCGGCAGTGTCGACCTTCACTTCCTTAAATATATATCCCGGGAACTGATCAGTCTGAACGGGCTTCCTTTAATTGCCGGCCAGATTTACACTTTTGCCAGGGGAGGTGTTTTGAGATCATCGCAGGGATATTCAATATACTACAGTGATATCAGCGCAGGTTTTATTTCAGATTTAAGCATTCATAAGCTTTCTTTCAAGGTTGAAAATCTGAACTATAAATTTATTGAAGGACATCCTGCAATTGATGATATCAGCTTTTCGGCCGAAGAGGGCAATCTTATAGGCATTCTTGGTGCCAGCGGTTCCGGCAAGACAACACTCCTCAACCTTTTATGCGGCATTCAGAAACCAGCCAGCGGAACCGTCCGGATAAACGGAATTGATATAATTAACGACAGCAGGAAGCTTGAAGGTGTTATAGGGTATGTCCCCCAGGATGATCTTCTGATTGAAGACCTCACTGTTTTTGAAAATCTGTATTTTGCTGCTTGTCAATGCTTCAAAGTAAAATCCAAAACTGAGATCATCTCTCTTGTCATTAATACCCTGACAAACCTCGGCCTGTTCGAAAAGAGGAATCTTAAAGTGGGTTCCCCGTTCAATAAAGTGATCAGCGGCGGGCAGAGAAAAAGGCTCAATATTGCGCTTGAACTGATAAGGGAACCTTCTGTATTATTGCTTGATGAACCGACTTCGGGACTCGCCTCAAGGGATTCCGAAATTCTGATGGATTTGCTCAGGGATCTCACCCTCAGGGGAAAACTTATTTTCACGGTCATCCATCAACCATCTTCGGAAGTATTCAAAATGTTCGACAGGATAATTATCCTCGATCAGGAAGGAAGTATGGCATATTACGGGAATCCGGTCGATGCCGTTATATATTTCAAAACACTCGATGCCCAGATAAATTCCGGTGTTGGAGAGTGTCCTTCCTGCGGTAATGTGAACACAGATTCGATTTTCAATATTATCGAAACTCATGTTGTTGACGAGCTCGGTAAGTACACTGAAAAGAGAAAAGTAAAGCCAAAAGAGTGGGCTGATCTTTTCAGGCAAAAACATCCTGTGGCTGATGTGCATGAAGTTAAGGAGGCCCCGTACAGTAACCTTCAGAGACCCGGAAGACTGAGACAGTTCGGCATTTATTTCATCAGGGATATCAAAAGCAAACTGGCCAATTCACAGTATGTCAGCCTGACTCTCCTTGAAGCGCCCATACTGGGATTTATACTCTCATTCATCATCAGATATATCCCGGATCCTGAGTCGTCGGTTTATATATTCTCCGAAAATGAGAATATTCCCATTTATATTTTCATGAGCCTCATTGTGGCGCTTTTTCTTGGTTTGACCGTAAGTGCCGAGGAAATATACCGTGACCGGAAAATCCTGAAGAGAGAACATTTCCTTAACCTCAGCAGGATGAGCTATCTTACCTCAAAGATCTCAATCCTGATACTAATTTCTGCACTGCAATCCGCTTTGTTTCTGGTAATTGCAAATCCAATACTCGGGATCAAAGGTATGTTCTTTCATTACTGGCTCGCACTTTTTACAACATCTCTCTGCGCAAATATGCTGGGACTAAACATTTCATCTGCTTTCAATTCAGCTATTACAATATATATAGTTATCCCGCTGCTGATAATCCCCATGATGGTACTTAGCGGGGCTATGTTCCCGTTCGACAAGCTGAACAGAAAGATCGGTAACGTTGAAAAGGTGCCGTTAATAGCAGAGCTGATGCCAACCAGATGGACATATGAAGCCCTTCTGGTCCGGCAATTCAAGGATAACAGGTATAGCAGGGTTGAAATCAATGAAGAAAAGGAAACATTCTACTATCTCCACAAAAAGATCAGTGAAGCTGAATTTAATATAGTGCACAGGATCCCTGAATTGAAAAGATCACTGGAGATTAGTTTTGCGGAATACAGAAGCAATACGAAAAGCCGGAGTATCCGCCAGGAAAAAACGCCGGTCATGGCGGCAGAAAAGTTCAGCAGGCTTCCTCTTCTGAACAATGAACTCAGGAAGGTCTCAGAGCTTTACAACATTACTGAATTCAGGTATCTTAATTCCCTGACACCTGATAAATTCGACCCGGTCATTGCAGATTCTGTTTATGCATATCTCAACAGACTTGACAAAATGTTCAGTCAGATATCCAATTCAGCAAATGACCGGAAAGACAGGTTTTATATATTGAATACTGCAAAGCTGAACCGGCTTCAGAATGACTATTACAACTACAAACTTGAGGAGATCGTTACCAAATACTATGAACGCAGAAAAATACTGATAAACAATAATTCCATAATTCAGAATACCGATCCGATTTATCTTGATCCCCACAGTAAAGGATTTCTGGACTTCAGAACTCACTTTTATGCACCTTCAAAATACATTTTCGGTATTAAGACAGACACATTCACCTTTAACATTCTTTTAGTGCTCCTGAGCACGTTAGTTCTTTTCCTTCTGTTATATTATGATCTGCTCGCCAAACTGGTAAGGGTCATCGAAGAAATTAAAGTCCGAAAGCGATTATTTAGTAACTTGGCTGGCTGATTTTTTATACTTTTGTACTAATCAACACATCCTGATGAAAGGAAAATCGATTCTTTTATTACTAATTATTCTTGTTGCCTGTTTTTCGTGCAGGAATTCACCAAACAAACCATCGGAATTTGTTTTTCCCGAAACCGATTCTGTACCTGCAGGGGAAGCTGAAAAACTAAGTGCCGAAGCAATTGCAGATATATCCAATAACATCACATCACCTGTTGAGATTGCAAATCTTCTCAAGATTATGAATGTGCCGTTTTCTCCTGATTACCTGGCCGCCTCAATAGATGCCAACAAACAGCCTACTGCTTTTGATAAGGCACTCACACTGGGAATACTGGGGGCTGATCTGGGTTACCTTAACATGTATGAAAAGACAGGATCGTCTATTGATATCCTTTCGTCTATCAGAAAACTTGCTGAAGGACTGAGCGTAGGTCAGTTTTTTGACTTCGAAACTATTAAGCGTTTATCCCTCAATAAATCCAAACTCGATTCTCTCCTGTTTCTGTCAATTGATTCTTATACCCAGATCGACAAATACCTGCGTGACAATGACAGGGGACAGCTTTCAGCCCTTATGATCATCGGAGTTTGGATTGAAGCTCAATATCTTGCAACACAGGTTGTTAAGAAATACCCTGATCCGATGCTCAGAGACCGTATCGGTGAACAGAAGATTATTCTGAATGATCTGATAATGCTTGCCAGCCCATATTGCAACCGCGATTCTGAATTCAACTCTCTGTGCCGCGACATGCGGGAAATAAAAGATAAATACAGGGACATCAGGATTACCTACACCCTGGGCGAACCAATAAGTGTTGAAAAAAACGGCGGATTGGTTATTGAACAGACTGAAACGAGCAAAGTTGAAATGACCGGGGAGCAACTGGCGGAGATTATCGGAATTACCGCGTCGGTTCGTGACAAACTTGTATTAAACAATTAGTATGAAAAAATATTTAGCTGCACTAATTCTGTTCCTGGTTGCAGGTTTTATTGTGAAGGGACAGATAACTGATCCGCTTGTGAGCAACTGCGTCCTGAATGCAGGCCCGGATGCAAAATACCTGAAGGATTTCAGAGTCCAGCTGGGGAAAGCCGTAAACGCCGGCGAACCCAGATATAAAGCACAGATGTCACTCTGGAAGAATACAAAGTACAGGTTTTCCATGTGCAACTCGGAGGATTCAAACGGAAAACTAATCCTCAGTATAAAAGATAATACGAATAATATTGTTCTTTCATCCTTCGATCAAAAAACAGGTAAGATTTATCCGTATGTCGATTTTAAATGCAATAAAAGCGGCATTTACCAGCTGAATTTCGATTTTACCGGTGGACAGCAAGGATCGGGTGTGGGAGTGGTCTCAATGGTTAAATGAGGCTGTCATAAATATAAAGCGCCTGTACCAGAAGAACCAGCAAATAAAAAACGGTAAAAATAATCTCCGGAACAATTTTCTTCCTTACAAATACAAAATAGTGCGCAAGCAGGTAGCTTACCGGTATAACCATTATCCAGACAATTTCCACTGAAACTGACGGTAATATCAGGTATACGGCAGTAGAAAGTATAAATCCCCATAAAAGAAGGTAGAAGGTTTTACGCGATTTGATTTTCTTGGAATTAATATGTTGCAGGAGATATCCCATACTTATAAGGAGCATAATAGCCGCATAAATAAGGGCAACAATTGTCAACCTCGTAAAAGTATATTCAGGAGAATCACCAAAAAGGTTCATTGTAATATCCCGGGTTAATAGATCCAGGTCCCGGCCGAGTACGTAATAAAATCCAAAAAGAAGAATATATGGGGTGGCCAGACCAAGAACCGAACTGGCGATCTCGGAAATATTAACACTCCTCAGTAAAGCAATTCCTGCAAACACCAGGATTCCGAACCAGATCATATTTGCATAAAAAAGTGAGCCGATGCTTATTATTACAGCAGCATCAAAAAAATTAAATGCAGTCCCCTGTTTTCTGTAAGAATCCATTATCCTTCTGATTGCCAGCATCAGGAGCAGCGATGCAGGCAGTACAGGATTCAGAACCTGGTTCCCGGGAAAAAGCGCACAGAACAGGACATAAAAAACTGCCGGAAGAAATGTACGCTCATTTATGAAGAAAACAGAGGTATTGAAGTTTACCAGGAGGAACAACATAAAAGAGAGAACCGTAATCGAGAACATCACGCCTGCCAGAGGAGTGCTGCCAATAATATGTTTAATGACACTGTAAAGTGGCATTGGTCTGGTCTCAAATATGTATTTGCCGGGTAACTGCGGATCCAGAAGCGCACTGATCCATACAAATCCGAAAGTAATGATTATGAGCAAAATAACTCCCGGACCTATCCCTTTGAATAATTTAAGCAGCATTTATTGTTACAAATCAAAACCAATATCAGGTCTGTAATACATTTTATCGAATGCCAGCAGCTTTGCGTTCCGGTATGATCCTGCCAGGGCTTCATTCATCGTCTTTCCCCATGAACTGACGGCAAGTACACGTCCGCCCGATGAAACTACCTTATTATCTGAGATTTTAGTCCCAGCATGGAATACTACGCAATCTTTTGTCATCTCAAGGCCGGAAATCTCTTTCCCTTTTTCGTAGGTCCCGGGGTATCCGCCTGATGCAAGCATAACTGTTGTTACAAATCTGTCATCAGTCTCAAGAACGCGTACTGACAGATTGCCCTCAGCCACACCTTCAATGAGCTCAAAAAGGTCAGATTTAATCCTTGGGATGATCACTTCCGATTCAGGATCACCAAGGCGGGCGTTGTATTCAATTACGTAGGGATCGCCATCCACGCTTATGAGGCCGAAGAAAAGAAATCCCCTGTAGTCGATTTTATCTTCCGATAAGCCTTTCATGGTAGGTTCAATGATCCTTTGCGTCACCTTTCTCATAAATTCCGCACCGGCAAACGGGACAGGTGACACTCCTCCCATTCCCCCGGTATTCAGGCCTGTATCACCAGTTCCGATCCTCTTGTAGTCTTTTGCTTCCGGAAGGAGTTTGTACGACTTACCGTCGGTAATTATGAATACGGATAATTCAATGCCGTTGAGAAATTGTTCCACCACAACCTTATTCCCGGCTGCTCCGAACTTACCTGCCAGCATTGCCCTGACTTCCTGCAGAGCCTCTTTAACATCTTCTATGATAAGCACACCTTTCCCGGCGGCAAGCCCGTCGGCTTTTATCACATATGGAGGTTTAAGTGTTTCGATAAAAGCTGAAACACCATCAACTGTGGCTTTGTTGAAAGTCTTATGTCTTGCGGTCGGTATATTATGACGGGTCAGAAAATCCTTTGCAAAATCCTTGCTTCCTTCAAGCTGAGCTGCAGTTCGTGTTGGTCCGATAACCGGAATATTCTTAAGAAGATTATCGTTAAT
>CAZKMH010000172.1:0-7735 GCA_964553395.1 uncultured Rikenellaceae bacterium
ATTCATATTCAAAACTCCCTACCGGGCTGGAACATGAAATACAGACAAGGATTGGAATAATTGCTGAAATTAATACAGGAAATCGAGGATTCATTTCTATAATTTTTTTTAGTTAAGTTACATGAAAATTCTGATAAATTATGTTAAGGTTGCAGATCGAACATTTTACTGTGAGAGATACCACCAGAAAAAAGTTTAGTTCAAGAATTGTGATTTTTTTGTAAATTTCGCAGGTAGACCCGAATTATAAACCTTAAAAAATCATTTTATGGAAAGAGTTATCATTTCAAGGGGACAATCATTTAGTCCCCTGAGCAAATCACTGCTAACCATGCGTATTGCGTTTATCCTGATGATTCTGGCTTTATCCGGGATCACGCGGGCATATAGTGATGACAACTCCGGGATTAAAGGAGAATTGCAGCAAAGAACTGTTACAGGAACCATTACTGACAGTCAGTCAGGAGAGCTGATGCCCGGGGTCAATGTTCTGGTCAAAGGGACAACCATAGGATCTATTACTGATGCCAGCGGGAGATATGCAATTTCATTACCTGATCCTAACAGTATACTGGTTTTCTCATTTATAGGCTATGGAAGCCAGGAAATTCCGGTTGCAGGGAGAGCTGTTGTGGATATAATGCTGGAATCTGATGTGACACGTCTGGAAGAAGTAGTTGTAATAGGTTATGGAACTCAGCGCAGAGTCACCCTTACCGGATCGGTGACAACTGCAAATTCCGAATTTATCGAAGCAAGGCCTCTTACCAACTCAACCCAGGCTTTACAGGGACTTAAGGGACTCTACATCAACCAGGCAGGGGGACAGCCTGGAGCTGATGATGCAACAATCCGTATCAGAGGTATTGGCACATTAAATAATAATAATCCCCTGGTGCTTGTCGATGGTATAGAGTACAATCTCAGGGATGTAAATCCAAACGATATTGAGACAATTTCTGTTTTAAAAGATGCAGCATCAGCATCAATATACGGAAACAGGGCTGCCAACGGCGTAATACTGGTAACTACAAAAACCGGAAAAAGGGAAAAGCTAAAGGTGGAATTTAACAACTATGTAGGATGGCAGCAGGCAACATACCTGCCTGAAATGGTTACCAGTTCGGTAGACTATATGACTGCCAGAAATCAGGCTGCAGTTAACGAAAACCAGACGAAACCATATACCGACGCCGATATTGAAGCCTATGGGACAGGAAACGATCCTGCAATGTATTCAAATACCGACTGGTGGGATCTCATGTTTTCTGTCGCACCTATGTACGAAAGCAATTTACGACTGTCAGGAGGTTCAGAATCGACGATTTACTCATTGTCAATAGGCTATCTGAATCAGGAGGGTGTAATGCTGGGAACAGATGCTAAAAAGTATACTTTTAACTCGAATGTGGTCTTTAAAAAATCTGACAGACTTGAATTCGGAGCAATTATTAACGGTTCATACTGGAATCGTGATGAACCCTACCTGGGAGTTGAAGAAGTATTGAATTATACCGCCCGTTCCCTTCCGATCCAACCAAACTATCAGTATGAAAATGGCCAATGGGCTGATGTATGGCTGGTAACTCCCGGTCATAATGTCTTTTATCACCCTTTGGCATTAGTAAAAGAGGGATTTAGCAGTTTGAAGACTCAGAGAGCAATGGTGAATATGTTTGCTCAGTATATTCTCCCACTGAATATTAAGTATAAGGTGAACTTTGCAGTTACTAAATATGACGGGAACACTCATACTTTTATTCCCGAATCAGTTCTTCTTAATCCAAAAACTCAGGTTACCAGGCTCGTAGGAAAAACCTACAGAAGTGTCGAGCGTATAAATAACAACAATCTAAATACCAGCTTCTTTCAGACACTGAACTGGACCAGAAAGATTGCGGATCTGCATGATGTTAACCTTTTGCTTGGTTTCAGCATGGAGTCATTTTATGGTTCCAACTTCGATGCTTACATTGAGGGATTCCTGGGAAATGAACTTTCAGAGCTGAATGCCGGAACCATTAACAAGGATGCTGGTGGAACATCCTCTGAATCACGTCTTATGTCCTATTTTGGCAGGGCTAACTACAGTTTCGCTGACAGATATTTATTCGAGTTTAACTTCCGCTACGACGGTTCCTCCCGGTTTGCAAAAGGTAACCGCTGGGGATTTTTTCCGTCATTTTCTGTTGGTTGGCGGATAAATGAAGAACCGTTCATGAAAAACATCCCTGCAATTAATAATCTTAAACTGAGGGCTTCATGGGGCCAGCTTGGGAACCAGAGCATTTCGCTTTACAGTTTCCTGAACAACATAAATATAAACCAGGGAACAACTTTCAATAACACCATTGTTGCAGGAAGCGCTGTAACTACACTTTCTGATCCTGATATCACATGGGAAACAACAACAATATCAAATATCGGACTTGATCTTGGTTTATGGAATAATAAGCTCGAGCTTGAAGTTGATGTTTTTGACAAGGAAACAACTGACATCCTTGCCCGGATAAATGTTCCCGGCCAGGTAGGTAATCTTACAGGACCAATCACAAACCTGTACGGTATGTCCAACAAAGGTTTTGAAATAAGCGCTTCTCATGCAAACACGAAAGGGAAACTGACCTATAAGATGGGAGCCAGCTTATCATATGTTAATAATAACGTGGATTATCTGGCAGGTAATATACAATATGCTACCAATTCTTACGGAAATATCAGCGTTATTAGGGAAGGTTACCCTGTTAACTCATGGTATCTTTATGAAGCTTTGGGTCTTTTTCAAACCGATGAGGAAATCGAAAATCACGCATTCCAGCATGCTGCAACATCTCCCGGAGATATCAAATACAGGGACTTAAATGATGATGAAAAAATCGACATCAATGACATGAGGGTACTGGGACGGGCTACTCCCAAATATACATATAGCTTTAATCTGGGTGCTGAGTACCTGGGATTTGATTTCAGTGCATTTTTCCAGGGGGTTCAGGATATTGATATTTATCCCTGGCACAATGTTTCGTGGCCGCTATTCAACGGGGCGGGAATAACTTTGGAACATTTCAACAACAGCTGGTCTCCTGAGAATACGGATGCCAAATATCCGAGACTTTCCCTGTACAAAAGAGGGACACAGATAAATGCACGAAATTCCACTTTCTGGCTCAGGGACGCATCCTACCTGAGACTTAAAAATGTGCAGTTAGCTTATACCATTCCGTCAGTTTTGACTAACAAGATCAAAATAAGCATAATAAAGGTATATGTAAATGCACAGAACCTTCTGACATTCTCCAAATATAAGGTTACTGATCCTGAAAAGACCATTACACAGCAGGACATTTTTGAATATCCTACAACAAAAATAATTACTGTAGGATGTAATGTGACTTTTTAACATAATAAATAAAACATTTATGAAAAAGATAATTTATACGGGAATTGCAGTAGTAATTACCTGTTTTTTCTATTCATGCAGTGAAAGTTGGCTGGAAACTGTTTCAACTGACTCTTATAATGAGGCAAACTGGTGGCAGACAGAAAGCCAGGCGATATCTTCAATTAACGGATGTTATGCTGTCCTGCGAAATTCCAATATCGGGGGTACATCATATATGTCTGAAGAAAATATTACACCTAATTCTTACAATATGAGCGGTGAAATTGCGATTGCTACCGGAAACCACACTCCAGGAAATGACTCCAGGTTCAGGGACAAATGGAATATTTGTTATCAGGGGATCGGCCGGGCAAATAATCTGCTTGATAACATAGACAGGGTGGTGATGGACGATGATCTCAAGGAAAGAATCAAGGCTGAGGCATATTTTTTACGTGCTTTCTTTTATTCAAAACTGGTAAATTATTTCGGGGGAGTGCCTCTGATTCTGTCATCACCCAATTTTGCCGAACAGGGTGATCTGCCCAGAAATTCAAAGGATGAAGTCCTTACTCAGATACTGACCGATCTGGACAATGCCGCCTCCGTACTTCCAGTCTCTTATTCCGGTTCAGATAAAGGACGTGCAACAAAAGGAGCTGCCCTGGCGCTAAAAGCAAGAGTGCTGCTGTATGAAAGCAGGTGGGCAGAGGCAGCAGCAGCAGCCAAGGCTGTAATGGACCTGAATAATTACATTTTATTTTCAGACTACAGGGGACTCTTTTACCTTGAGAATGAATTTAATAAGGAAATCATTTTTGATATACAATTCAAGACTCCTGACTATACCAACGGTTTTGATAATATCCTTGAGGTCCAGATGAACTGTGCTCCCACATTAGATCTGGCAAACAACTATCTGATGACTGACGGGATGTCATACCTGGAATCAACTCTGTATGATCCTGCAAATCCCTGGGAAAACAGGGATCCCCGGTTCCATAAAACAATTGTCGTTCCCGGATATATGTATCTGGGCAGAATAGTGCCTGAAAGCAAGTATTTCAGCACCGGATTCGGCTTTAAGAAGTATACCACATATAAAGACGATGTGGCTCAACCAGTGATATTGAACTCTGAGATAAACTTCATTGTACTCAGATATGCTGATGTTCTTCTGATGTACGCAGAGGCACAGAATGAGGCTGTAGGAAGTGATGAAACAGTTTATGCAGCACTTAACCAGATAAGGGTCCGTGCCGGTATGCCGGATATTCCGGAAGGACTGACACAGGATCAGATGCGCCAGGTTATAAGGCTTGAAAGAAGGATTGAACTGGCAAATGAAGCCCTATATTATAGTGATATTCGCAGATGGCGCACTGCAGAAACAGTTATGAATGCTACTGTCCTTAGCCGTACCGGTCAGTTGGTCCAGACACGAACCTTCAATGCGAACAGGGATTATCTGTGGCCAATCCATGAGATTACCATACAGGATAATCCCAATCTGGAACAGAATCCGAATTATTAAGAACCATTAACAGAAAAAACTTCCATGTCACTCTGATAATTATGAAAGTTTTCAAAAGGAACATGGAAGTTTTGTTTATAAATTAGAACTGTAAATAAAAGACTATGCAAAGAATCAGTGCTGGGTTCATAACGACGGCATGCTTAATGTCGGCAGGTTGCATTAATGCACCAAAAGAAAAAGAAAAAGATCCAAACATCATATTTATCCTTAGTGATGATCTTTGCTGGGGAGATTTGGGATGTTTCGGTCAGCAAAAGATCAAAACTCCGAATATTGACAGGATTGCAGCTGAGGGAATCAGGTTTACCCAGGCATATTGCGGTAATGCAGTGAGCGCTCCATCGCGTTCCTGTCTTATGACGGGATTGCATCCCGGTCATGCCAGGGTGCGCGATAACTCATTCAGATCCTATCGTGAGTCGTTACAGGATGGTGATTTTACTGTCGCCATGCTGCTTAAACAGGCTGGATACAAAACCGGGCTCTTCGGAAAATGGGGTCTTGCCAACCATGACCAGCCGGGGATCCCAAACAAAATGGGATTTGATGAATTCTTCGGCTACCTGAACCAACAGCACGCCCATACCTATTACCCTGAGTTCCTGTATCATAACCAGGAGAGGGTCTTTTTCCCTGAGAATGCCGAACATTTTAAACTCGCAAATTATTCCAGGCCAAGCCCTTATGACGAAAGCGGGAAATGCATGCCTCTGGGGATGCAGGATCCTTCAAAAGCAAAATACTCATTCGATGTTTATTGTGAGAAATCTCTCGAATTTGTCAGGACAAACAAAGACAATCCATTCTTCCTTTATCTTGCTTATACTACCCCGCATGGGCCGTTGATCGTTCCTGATCTGGGCATATATAAGGATGAAGACTGGGATATCCAGCATAAGGAATGGGCTGCAATGATCACCCGCATGGATACGGAGGTGGGTAAATTGCTGGCGCTGATCAGGGAATTAAAGTTGGATGAGAACACAATTATCTTTTTTGCCTCTGACAATGGCAACAGCTCGGGCTATGATGGTCGCTACCTTAAACTGAAGAGTGGTCAGACCATACGGGAATTCTTCAACAATGCATCCCCGACAAGGGGTGGCAAAGGGGATTCATATGACGGAGCATTTCATGTTCCGGCAATGGTGCGGTGGCCTGGCAAAATCAAGCCTGGTCAGGTAAGCGATTATGTGTGGGCATTCTGGGATTTTCTGCCTACTGCCGCAGAGATTGCAGGAGTAGAAGTTCCGGTAAAAACTGACGGAATTTCGATATTACCAGCTCTGCTTGGGAAGGAAAAACAGAATCAGCACGATTACCTGTATTGGGAATACCAACAGGATCAGGCTGTCAGGAGCGGGAAATGGTACGCTCTCAGAGAGAGCGGGAAGCAGGTTGAACTCTACGACTTGTTTTCTGACCCTCAGCAATCAAAAGACTTAAGCAGTGATTACCCTGACATTGTCAAAAAGATGGAAGGGATAATGGATGGATCCCATACCCCCAGTGATGTTTGGCCAAGCCCGGGAGAGACACAGGAAGCGTTTGCCAAAAGGCTCAAGGATAACAATATTCCCGAACGGCCAAATAATGTTTCAAATTATTAAATTCGTAATATTAAATAGAGACCAGGTTTTAAAAATTTATTGAACAGGTTAATCCCTTCCGGATAGACATGAGATCAGGTACATTTTTGTTGATATATATAGCTGTCTTTTTACAGATAGTGCTAATAAGTTGCGGAAATACTGCCACTTCCGATATCAAACTTCCGCCCAGGGGCCTGTGCGCTCACAGGGGAGCTATGCAAACCCTTCCTGAAAATACCCTTATCGCATTCCGTGAAGCCATAAAGGCGGGTGCTCATATGATTGAGTTTGATGTCTTTCTTTCAAAGGACGACAAAATGGTTGTTATCCATGATGAAACAGTTGACCGGACGACAAATGGAACAGGAAGGATCTCAGATCTTACTTTTGAACAGATCAGGAACCTCGATGCAGGAGGCTGGAAGTCACCTGAATTTGCCGGCGAAAAGATACCAACCCTTCATGAAGTTCTTGAAATTATGCCTTTTAATATATGGCTGAATGTACATTTAAAAGGCGAAGGGATGCTGTCTGTTATGGTTGCAGATAAGTTAGCTAAAGAGGGACGACTTCACCAGGCATTCCTTGCCTGCAGTGCAGGTGCTGCTCATATTGCAAGGGAGGCAGTCCCGGGGATCATGATCTGCAATATGGACAGAAGAGATTCGGATCTTGATTACGTAATGGAGACAATAAAGATGAAAGCTGATTTTATTCAGTTTCGTCAACCAGTCACCCCAGCGTTAGCTCACTATGCTAAATTGCTAAAAGAGAACAATATACTAATAAATTTCTTTGGAACGGATTCCCCTGAGGAGATCAGATTGTTATTTCAATATGGAGTCGATTTTCCGCTGGTGAATGATATAATCAGTTCTATCCCGATATCTTCAGAACTTGATATTCAACCTGTATTGCCGGAGTTTGCCTCTGGTAGTAATTAAAAAAAATAGACAGAATGTGGAATAAGGTACAATCTGCATCCTGCTTCTGTCATTTTTTACTGTCATTGAAAATAAAGACCTTAAAAGACAAAACAGAGGCGTAAATATTTATATATTTCAGTTTTTTTAGTAGCATATATTTTCTAAAATATGAAACGAAGAGTCTTCTTGAAAAACACATTTTCTGCCGCCACAGGAACCTTGCTTATTCCTGACATTGTGCCCGTTTCAGTAATTGGAAAAAATACTCCGGGCAATAAGATCAACATAGGTCAGATAG
>CAZKMH010000173.1:0-2388 GCA_964553395.1 uncultured Rikenellaceae bacterium
CGTGTAGTTATGCTCCACGGTTAGCAAGTCTATCTGCCAGTTCTCGAATGGAAAGGCAGAGAGTATTTCGAACTCGCTGCCCTCGGTGTCAATGCTCAAGTAATCGATTTCTCTTGGCGCATTAAATTTGATGAGGAAATCGTTCAGCGAGATCGTCCGCAGGTGGGTGATACAACCCTCGTCCGCCAGATATGCACTGCGCCTCTCAGCATGATTGTCCTGCGCCGCATGCTTTACCATGCCGCCGTATTCACCTGCCATGACAAATTCAACGTCTTCCCCGGTCCGTTCGCCGATACAGGCTTCCGAGACGCTGCAACTGCGGTTTTGCTTAAGCTGCTCGTAGAATGCCGGGTTGGGTTCGGCACAGATGCCACGCCAGCCGAATTCCCGCTCCAGCAACCAGGTGTTGCTCAGAAGCACGCCATCGGTGGCGCCAACCTCCACAAAAAATCCGCCCCGTTTATAACCAGTCTGTTCCAGCACCCACAGATCTTGCCCAAGCTGAGAAACTGATCTTTTTTTGAGCCCTTCAAGCCATTCAGGGCTGTTGGGATCAGGCAACGATACCCCTTCGCCAGCCTGGGTTTGGAACAGCTGCTGGCGCTGCTGGGCCAGGGAAAGCTCTTGCCGTAGCAACTCGATTTCTGTTTTCAGTTCATTAATGCGCACATGCTGCTGCTGTGGACGATGTTGCGCGTTGCCTGTGGCCTGCAACCCCATGTCCACAAGGCTGGCGGCCTGCGGCAGCAATCCCATTCGAGCCATTTCACGCACCGAGCGGGCATGACTGATCAGCGCGGTTTCGTTGTTTCCGGCAGCGGCCACGGCAGCCTGAAAGTGGCGGATGGTACGCTGGTCGTCCTGTTTCAAGGCTGCTGCACGCCCCAGTGTGTTATGCACCCCGGCCACCAGAATCTCCGCGACCACGCGTGGAGGACAACCCCATTCAAGTGCGATTCGAGTGCACATGCGTGCCTTTTCGTGATTGCCAAGTTGTTGATGGGCACTTGCCGCCAGCAGGGCGAAACGGTCCCGATCAGGATGATTACGTAAAGTGTTCAGGTCCAGCGCGGCCAGCTCACACCACTCGCCGAAAAGCCATTGTGTCTTGGCACGAGCCAAGCTGGCTTCGTCATACCCATCCAAAGCTGAGGGCATGTTCTGGTCACCCAATTTTAGAGCCGGCACAGTAACACTTGGCGCTTGCGGCCCTACAGCCGGAATAGCAGACTTATCCCTGCGCCTCCTCTTGTTTGTCTTGCGCTGCCGATTTGCAGCGCTTTTGTTAGAACGCTTTTTCACGGAGAAGAATGTCCTTGATAAGCTCTATCTGTGCCTCGGCTTTCAGAATCTCTTCGTCCAGCAGGCGTTGGCGATGGTCCTGCTCGGTGAGTTGTTGCTCAAGTTGCTCAATACGCTTTCTACGTTCTTCGCCTTCCTGCTGGCGTTTTTCCGCTTCCTCATTCCAGTATTGGGTTTGCCGTTGCTGTTCAACAAACTGGTCTTGAAGAACGGCATGGGTTTTTTCCAGAGCCTGTTTTTCATTGCTCACGCTTTCAACCTGTTCCTGATATCCCTGGTGCAGGTGGACTTGTTCATCGCGCACCTGACGTAGTTGTTCCACCTTGTGTTGGAGTTCGAACGCCAGTTTCTCCTCACTAGCCTCGGCCTGATCCAGTTCCTTCCGTCTCTCGGCCAGTCGTTTGGCCTGCTCTTCGCGTTCCTGCGTTAGCTGTTCGATGCGGGAAACATGCGCGGCCAGCTGTTTGGCCTGCCCTTCCCGTTCCTGCGTTAGCCGCTCGATGCGGGAAGCATGCGCGGCCAGTTGTTTGGCCTGCCCTTCGCGTTCCTGCGTTAGCTGTTCGATGCGGGAAACATGCTCGGCCAGCTGTTTGGCCTGCCCTTCCCGTTCCTGCGTCAGATGCTCGATGCGGGAAACATGCTCGGCCAGTTGTTTGGCCTGCCCTTCGCGTTCCTGCGTTAGCTGTTCGATGCGGGAAACATGCTCGGCCAGCTGTTTGGCCTGCCCTTCCCGTTCCTGCGTCAGATGCTCGATGCGGGAAACATGCTCGGCCAGTTGTTTGGCCTGCCCTTCGCGTTCCTGCGTTAGCTGTTCGATGCGGGAAACATGCTCGGCCAGCTGTTTGGCCTGCCCTTCCCGTTCCTGCGTCAGATGCTCGATGCGGGAAACATGCTCGGCCAGTTGTTTGGCCTGCTCTTCGCGTTCCTGCGTTAGCCGCTCGATACGGGAAGCATGCGCGGCCAGTTGTTTGGCCTGCTCTTCCCGTTCCTGCGTTAGCCGCTCGATGCGGGAAACATGCTCGGCCAGTTGTTTGGCCTGCCCTTCCCGTTCCTGCGTCAGATGCTCGATGCGGGAAACATGCT
>CAZKMH010000173.1:2488-7717 GCA_964553395.1 uncultured Rikenellaceae bacterium
CCTGCCCTTCGCGTTCCTGCGTTAGCTGTTCGATGCGGGAAACATGCTCGGCCAGTTGTTTGGCCTGCTCTTCCCGTTCCTGCGTTAGCTGTTCGATGCTGGAAGCATGCTCGGCCAGTTGTTTGGCCTGCCCTTCCCTTTCCTGCGTTAGCCGCTCGATGCGGGAAGCATGCTCGGCCAGCCGTGCTTTGGCCTGATCAAGCTGTTGATGCAATTGCACAACTTGGGATTTCCTGTCGCGAATATAGAGCGCGCTCCCCAACGAAGGGTGACGCTCTTCCTCACAAATCACATAACGGTATCCCCTGGCCTCGAGAAGTTCATCTACCTCGGCCTTGGTTGCCCCCAGACCCGGATATTGCTCCGCATCGAGAATTACTCTGGCCAAGATGACATCCCATGTGTCCAAATCCGAGCCTTCGAGGATGGGCACGGCTGACAGGCAGTCGATTATCAGCCAATTCAATGGACAGGCAGCGTTGACTTCCGTAGCCAGCAGGCTTTCCAGCGTAATGGTTTGTCGTAGTTGTTTGGCACTGGTTTTAAGGTTGCGCCACAATCCAGTCAAGTGCTCTGGTGGAATCAGGCCGCTTTCGCGGGGGTTGCTGGCGATGTAATAGTCGAGCTCTGCCTGCTGATTGCTGACCAGGGCAAGATGCGCAGTCCAACCGGGCTTGCCGCCGATCGCTGCACTGAGTTTGTCGAACTGACTCTCCTCGGCTTCGATGAAGACAGCGGTGGGCACATCCCAACTTTCGTAGTGCGCAATCACGGTTCCGGTACCCGCGCCCACATGAACAATACCCGTGGGGGGAATGACAGTCCGCAGTAAATCAAGCCGCTCCTGCATCAACATTCCATTTTTCATACGACACCTGGCTTCCCTTGCACGGACAGGTTGGCAAGATCAAGCGCCCTGAGCCTGAGGGTGCGGAGCCGGATGGCGAGCTTGCGCGTATCTTTCTCACCTCGTTCCGATGGCGATAAGACTCTCGGGAACATGAACTGGAATTGCCACGTGTCGCATTCACCGATCTGCTCAGTGGAAAATTCACTCCGCAGGTTCATTGGGAGTTTCCCCTTGTTCTTGTTTGCTTTGAACAGCCGCGCCGGGAATTTCCCCCTTTCCCTGTTTATTTCGAGCGGTACGCCGTTCAGACTGATCCGCATTCCGCTGAGAATATCCAATTCAATCGCATCGACGACATCGAATTCGACCGCGAAACGCCCCGTACCCATACGAGGCACTTTAAGCGTGCTTGTAGTTTCCGGGCCCGCCCAGCGGCCATCGGATTCGGCGTAATACCAATTGTCCCCATCGATGTCAGCGCGAACGTCGTATTCCATCTCTACAGGCTTGCCCCCGTCGACGGCATGCTTCTGATACTCGAGAAGGTAGTGCTCGAGTTCTTCCTGCACCTGGTGCAGTTGCATGAGGAGGAGTTCGTTTTCCTGTGCAAGTTCATCTGCCTTGATCTTCTGCACCTCGGCTTGCCGGTGGGCTTCTTCATCGTCCCTGGTGAGATGGTCTTTTTCCTTAACCAGTGCATCCAAGCCTGACTTGCTCGCTTCGAGTTGCCTTTCCAAGGCGGTAGCGTGTTGCTTGAGTTGCACAAGCGATTCTTCCGAGATTTCCAATCCTTCAAGCAATGCCATGTACTCCTGCCACGCTGCGTACTTTTCGGCACTCAGAACCTCCTCACTTGTAGCAGGCAGGTCCGCTGCACTCTCGAGATCCTGATACAAGGCATTGGCGTTGTCGCAATCTTCGATGAGAGCCTGAGCCAAACTGGCAGCCATGATGGAAACCGTATGCTGGCCCGGTGACAGGGTTTTCTCTACTTGCGCACTTTCAATCCCAAATGCGGCGCGCATCTTGTCGCGCAGGGTTTGCGGCGAGTGATAGGCGGCTGCTGCATTGATGAGCAGACAGCGGCTCTGATGGCGGATATAGAAACGGAACAGGGCGGTATTGATGGTTTCCCAGGTTGCAACCGCACGCTGGACTTCTTCCGGCGTTGCCTGGGTGCCGCGGAGCATTTTGCTCACCGCGAAACCCGGCGCGGAATAGACCAGAACGAAACCGATCCGGGGATCAAAATCTTTCCAGAAATCCAGAAGCACGCTAGATCGAGCATCAGCCCAGCACCATTTCTCGTCACCCAGATTCGCGAAAAAAAGATTTGTGGCAAGGTTGTGCCAGATTTTTTCGGGAGCGAGTTGTTGGTCAAAGTCGAAGCCATGGGTGTCAAGACCGTATGCTTTGAGAAGATTCTCATGAAACTGTGCCGGCCCGATTGCATCGGGGAGGGCGGCTTTAGGCTGCCTCACACCACTATCAAGCAGAACCCGGTGGACATATTCGTAACCTGAATAGGGGTGGCCTGTGATAATGATCGGATTCATCAACTTTTCTCAAAAATTTGGATGTTGGAGTTACTTTTCCGGCTTCGTGGCGTTGGAGGCACATGGCCCCCCGTCATATCGGGAATCAGATCCGGGCAGGTAAGAAAGCTTCGCACACATTAATGCATCCTTCACGCTATGTTTCATAGTTGCCATAGTCGCTGTTTAAACAGGCAATTCGGCCTCGTCAAATATTCATATTCCACCTTTAAACCATGACTGATGCTCTCAAGCCGGCAGACTTACTCCGCAAAATACTTGTCGATAGATTGCTTCGAGCCGGCCCTTGTAGACAAGACCCGCAGCGGAAAAGCCATGATCAAAGCCCGCGTTCACAGTTTGAAAAGGCCGTTGCATTAATTCGCTCATTAATTCCGCGGCGTGATCAATGCTGGGTTCTGCCCAACTCTGCTCATGATGATAGAAATATTCGCCAGCCTTGAGGGGGCGCAATTTAAATCGCACTAGCGCAACCCTCTCTGGTTTGCAAAAGTCGATGTTGCCCGAGTAGCCGGTGCAGATGACCTGACGATCTAGCAGCAGCGCCTCGGCAATGGTACGGCCAAAGCCTTCTGAGCGATGCAGTGAAACAAAGCAGTCACAGCAGCGATAGAGTGCAAGAAGTTCGGGCCGCCTGAGCATGTGATCGATCAGGTGGATGCGGGGGTCGGATTTGATCCGCGCCAAGAGTCTCTTCCAGCGGCGGTCATGGCCACGGACGTGGCTAACCTTAAGCACCAAACCGACCGCCCTTCCGCCTTGGCGCTGGAATGCCTTTTGAAAAGCATCAATGACCCCCTCAGGATTTTTTCGGGCCAAGGTTGAGTTGAAGTCGAAGGCATAAAAAAACAGGTAGCTATCTTCCGGCAGTCCAAATTGTGCCCGGCCCATGTCAGCTACCGGCTTGGCATTGATCGCCAGCGGCATAACATGAACAGGTACCGGGGCATTCCGGTAGGCGTCGGCCGTATAGCGGCTAATACCCCAGATCTCGTTTACCGTTGCGTAGGCATGCGCCCAACTTCGCGGCCAGGCCGGCAGTTCCCATGGCCAAAGACCAATGGTGTAGCGTCCCTTGAAGACGCTCGTCCCCCTTTCGCAAAGGAAACGCACCTGCTCGATTCCCGTCATGCAGAACAGGTTGATCGCATACTGCGGCTGATGGCTGAGCCATCCATCAGAACTGGTGTCAAGCTGGGATACGTCGCTCCCCGGCTGAACGTTGATAATGCAGAAGGGAACGCCTACCGCATGGAGCGCCAGGGCAAACATGCGCACATCTTCTCCAATGCCCAGTTCGCCTTTTGCATAGCCGAACAGGTTGACGCCAAACGGCAAGTCCAGCGAACCAGGGTGAAACCCATCAATTGGCATTCGATCAGGCCATGGAGTTCCAACTTCCCCTTCACGCAAAGCTGCCCGCGATAGCGCTTGCTCAGCTTGCACGGTGGGAATCCGCTTCACAACGTCATCGACTTGGGCTTCAGACGGTGGAGAGGTCAGCCTGTATCGTACCAACTTCCATGTCTTGGTTAACTGAAGAGGCAATTTTCCAATCGCCATTCGCCAATGCATGGAAAAATTAACGTTTACCTTAGGGGGTAGCGATATTTCATCCGGCAAAGCATCCATGCGCGCAATGGCATCTTCCAATCCATAGGCATGAACCAGTTTCTCCGAAGCCTTGCCGGCATCGTTCTTCGGTCTGCGGAGTGCCGTCACGAATCCTTCTGGCGTCGTAAACACTTTCTTAAGCAGGGCCAACTGCCAATCCGGCGGACCCGGCATATGGCTGTCGTGGCGACGCCCGCGCCAATACCAAATAGCCATTTGCCGCCTTTCAGAGGCGCTTCCGATGAGGTGGGATATCGTATTGCGGTGGCGCGCAACCCCCATCAAAAACATCCCCACAGTAAATGTGGGGCCCCACAAATCCCCTTTCAGGGCAGGTAGCGATGCTGGCATGTTCAACAATGCATCCCAGTCCGGAATCTCACGCAAAGCCACATATTCTCTGCGGCCATGCAAGACACACCAACCCAGAAATCGGACATAGTCGGGAATCTTGTCCTTGTGCAGAGGAAACCAGCGCTGCAATGATGGCCGGAGCTGCCATATGGAAAGCATAGCCCCATAGATGGGTGTTGGCAGTTCGAGAGGCTGCTCCGTGGGTAAAAGATGGGCTGGAATGATGTGAGGAAAGATCATATGTTTATTGTCACATCCGCCGCCATTAATCCGGCTCCGTCATGCCGACGTTCAAACAGTTCCCGGTCAGAGTTGAGTGCTGTTTGCAGGAAAACCTCTTATTGAAACTGGATTCCGGTTTCGCAGAAATGAAAAACAATTGAATGTAAAGTCCCCATCCCATTTAACAATCACCCGGGCGATGCTTAATGCCTTTCCTTTAGGGAAGCGCTGAATAATTCATGCCTTGTCATTGCGAGCAAAGCGAAGCAATCCAGAAAGTCACCCGTATCAACGGACTCTGGATCGCCACAGCGCTGCGATACCCGCGATGACGGAATAAATCGGCGCGTCCTTAGAGATCCAGAATGACTTTCGCCGCGATGGCGAGCTGGTAAATGATCTGTGTAATGCCGCGGGTGACCTCAATACTCTTGGTCTTGACCTTGGGCAAAACCAGGATTTCGTCACCTTGCTTGATGGCGGCAACCTGGACGCTGTTGCCGAAGAAACTCCATTCACCGCCGCTGACTTCCTCGAAGCCGCCGTCGCGGTGGGCGATGATCACACGCGAGGTGTTTGCGCTCTGCGAATAGCCGCCGGCGCGCTTGATGTAGTCCTGCAGGTCGAGCTTGG
>CAZKMH010000174.1:0-7674 GCA_964553395.1 uncultured Rikenellaceae bacterium
GGTTTTTGTAGTAATCAGTAATACTCCATTTGCTGCTCTTGACCCATAAACCGCTGCGGCGCTTGCATCTTTTAGTATATCAACCGTTGCAATATCATTTGTGTTGAATTCAGATAGACTTCCATTATAAATTACACCGTCAACAACAATAAGTGGGCTGGAGCTTGCTGATATAGAATTAATACCCCTTATGGTCAAGGTCAGGTCTTCACCTGGCCGGTCTGAGGATGTAACATTCAAGCCGGGAACCTTGCCCTGTATTGATTGAAGTATGTTATAATTAGGCAGATCAGAGGTTTCTTCTGTTGTAACTCTCACAATTGATCCGGTTACATCACTCTTCTTTTGGGTCCCATACCCTACAACCACCACTTCTTCCAGGGCTTTGATATCAGTCGACAATTTCATATCTATAATATTCTGCCCCGTATAAGGTATTTTCCCTGGCAGATATCCAATAAATGAGAAAACAAGATTCTGTCCTTTTTCAGGTTGAGTAATAACATATTTCCCATTTACATCTGTTGTAGTACCAGTTTGAGTACCTTCAATCACCACATATACCCCTGCCAGGGCATCTCCTGTGATCGCATCACTGACCATACCGGTAACTGTTTGCTGCTGGAGCGGATTGTTGGCCAATACTATAAGATTATCTACAAAAATCTTATAGGTAGTTTCATCCTGATCAAAGATTTTTCCCAATACACTATCAATATTTTCGTCATTAAAGGCAAGGGTGATTTCCCGTGAAACATCAATAGCGTCGGAACGATAGAGGAATTTATAGTCACTGCTTGCTTCAATTTTTGATAAGACATCCTTAACTGTCTCATCTTTAACTTCAAAAGAAAACTTTTGAGAAAAAGTATTTGCAGAAGTGCTGACCAGGAAAATAGACAATAGAAATGTTGTCAGTTTCATAATTAGCAAGATTTTATTACGTTTAATCTTTTTCATAAATTTGTACGTTTTTGGTTAATGGATTTTGTGGGGTACTGCTTTTGTCAAAGTTGTCGTACCCCCAATGATTGATTAAAAACATCAGAATCGGGAAATGTTCGAGCATTTTCCGATTCGTACTTTAAGGGATATTGTTATTCATAAGCAGCGGTTTTAAGAGGTGAGATATGTGTTATATTTCTTAACTGGGTTCTGACTTCAAATTATTATTTGTAATTGGCTTATTTGAAATAGAAATATCTTTATCATTAATTGTATAGTAAAATGGAGAGGCGAACTGTAACGCAGCGAGAACTTGTTCGATGATAATATCTTTAAATTTACCAGAGAAATGTAACTGTTTGATATCTTCATCCAAAAAATGAAGGGTAACACCAAACCGTCTTTCCAGTTTCACAGCCAGATCCTGAAATCTTTCATTTTCAAAGTATAGAATATCATTCTTCCATAAAATCATAAGCTGGGCATCCACCTTCTCGCTTAACACAGTCAGCTGTAAATTTGTGTTAACAGAAGAGATGCCTCTGTTTTTATTGTCATTCCGGGTGTTATTTTGTATTGGTTCAGGACCGATTCCTTTGTAAAAAACAGCTTTTTGATTTGGATCAAGCGAAACAATTTTCGACCCATTTCCAGGAATCTTACTTTCAATCTCCACTTTGCCCTCAATCAAAGTCGTCTCGATAATTCCTTCGCCCGGATATGATTTTATGTTAAAAGAAGTTCCCAGCGCCCTGACTATAATATCAGAAGTACTAACTATGAATGGTTTATTATGGTGATTGGTAACTTCAAAATATCCTTCACCTTCAAGATAAATTTGTCTGAGATCAGTATTGAAGTCATTCTTATAGTTGATTTTACTGTCTGAGTTTAGCCAGACTTTTGTCCCGTCTGGCAGTAACAACTGTGTTTTGGATCCCCTGGGTACAATTACTTCAGAAGATGACAGGCCTGAAACAAAGCTTTCTTTTTCGGACCTCATTAGTAAAAAATAAGATATACCTGATACAATTACTATTACTGCGGCAATTCTTAACAATCTGTCAACCGTTCGGGAAAATCTTAGTCGCCCGGATTTTATTAAACTCTTATCAATTTTCTGTTTAAAAGAGTTAAATGCCATTTCTGAATCAAATTCTTTACCGTTGTTTATTATTTCAAGGGCATTCCATATTGATTCGGATTGTTTAAAGATGTCCATATTATGCTGATCCTGGCCAAGCCATTTGATTAGCTTTTGCTTTTCCTCAGGGATGGCTTCACCCTTCAGAACTTTAACGATAATTTCTAGCATTTCTGTTTCCATAAGTACCTTATAATTTAAAGACAACAAAGAGACACTTTATAACTAAAGCTTTTTGATATTTCTATGAATTTTGATGAATTGACGTTCAATGTCTCAGTAAATGTAAAACCTTATGAGTAGTAGTAATATTATCAGATTAGCTTTACAGGCCGCCCTTAACTTTTCAAGAGCGATTGAAATCTGACTATGTACTGTGCTAATGGCAATACCAAGGTTACTCGCAATTTCAGAGTGTTTTAATCCCTCGAATCGACTCATTTTAAGTATCTTCCTGCATTGTTCGGGTAATGATTCTATTTCTTTGAGTACTTTTTCTTCTAACTCATTTGCTATCAGGAGTGATTCTCCCGATTCCTGAGTAATAAAATAATAATCCTGAGCATCTTTAAGTTTTTGAGAATAATACTCATTAAATTTATTTACAACCTGAAGATGCTTTAAGTGATTTAAACAATGGTTTCTGACTGAAAAGTAGAGGTAGGATTTAATAGAAATAATTTCTTTTAGATGGCCTTGCTGTTCCCATAATCTGATAAAAACATCCTGGACAACTTCCTGAGCAATTTCTTTATCTCTGGTAATGCTTTTCGCATATATGCATAATGATGGATAAAATTCTTTATACAGGTATTGAAATACATCAAGATCCCCTCTATTTAATTTTTCCCTAATCTGGTTCTCAGTCATAGACATCCATTTTGGACAATCGTTATTTAATAACTTTTATTCCCCGGGTATTAACCTCAACCAACTCAAAAACTGATTTATCAAATGTATTTAAAATGTTTAATTATGATACTTTTTGTATAGACGCAGATTTGAGTAATAAGTTCATTAGTGTACACTTAAATATAATTGATTTTCAACTGTATACAATTTAAATCCATGACACCCTGGCAATCCTGGTTTGTAATTAGCTCTTTTATAGGTGCTTTATCAAAAAGTGACTGTTACATCAAGATAATCAATCTGTTAGTTGCATTATGAGTTTGCGGATTGATGAAAGCCGGAGGCTTTGAAGTCCATCCCTATAGCTATCGGGATAGACTTGGATGCCTCCGGCATTGTGCATGAGAAATGCCATAAAACATTTTTGCAGCACCCAAATTAGAAAATTGATATTTGAATATCAAATCATTATATTGATTTAAGCGATATGTCCGGAAAACAGGAAAAAATTGGTGAGAGAGTTAGTAATAGAATCATATACTCAACACATTAGGAGGGGAGACTAAAATATTAGTCATTTTTTAATAAAAAAATTTGCATGACTAATAAAATAGTCATAATTTTACGTTTAAGATAATATTTTATAAGGAAACCTGACATTGATCCTAAAAAACAGACATATGAAACCTCCATGTTTTAAAAACACAAATAAGCATGAATATAATTTACAAACATGGAGGTTCTCCCGCCTTGCGGGACAAGCTATACGACATTTAAAAACAAAATTATATACGTATGAAAAAAGTAGTTTTATTAATTGTATTAGTGGCGGTAACATTAATCACTTTACTGAACACCGGAGCCACCAGTAATAAAAAGGCAGGCGCTTCCAAAAAACCCAATCAAATCATGGGAACCTGGCAGCTTTCGCTGTATAAATATGGTTCGGGTACAACAGACTTTACAGAAGCATCACCAAATACGGGTCGTATAAAACTAATTACAGATACCCACTTCACCTGGGTGCATTTTGATAAAAGCACCAATATAATTCACAGCTCAGCCGGTGGTACTTATTCATTAGAAGGGAACACTTACACCGAATCAATCGATTATGGTCTTGCAATGGACTCTTACCTCGGTAATAAACCTGTTTATAATATTAAGATAGAAGGAGATAATCTCTTTCTCACCGGGGATTTAGTTGGCGGGTTTAAAATTGAAGAAGTCTGGCAACGTATTAAGCCTTCAGACGAAAATAGAAACACTAAAAAGTAAAAATATGCGACTTACAAAAGCAGAAGAGCAGGTTATGCAAATACTGTGGGACCTGGGAGAAGGGTTGGTCAAGGATATACGTGATCGTTTTGATGATCCCAAACCGGTAAGAAATACAGTCTCCACAGTAGTCAGGATTCTGGAGAAGAAAGGATTTGTGGACCACAGGGCATATGGTAATGTCTATGTTTACTTCCCGCTTATATCAAAAAGCGAGTATTCCAGGGGTCAGCTATTCGGACTTCTGGAGGGCTACTTTAATAATTCCTTCCCTGCAATGGCATCATTTTTTGCAAGGGAGAAGGATCTCTCTATCAAGGAGCTTGATGAACTTCTTGAGGATGCAAAACGTGAATTAAGAATGAGTAAAAATATAAAGTAGTGGAAGCATTTGGAAGTTACCTGTTAAAGTCAATTTTATGGCTCACAGGTTTTACGGTGGTATATTTTCTTTTTTTAAGAAACGATCGGTTCTTCACAATAAAACGATATTTCCTTTTAGCGGGGATAGTAATTTCATTTGTCTTTCCACTTATCACTTTTCATTACCAGGTCGAGGTGTCTGCTCCTGTTATCAGCCAGGCTGATATTACACAGGCAGGCATACCGGTTAACACCGGAATCAAGCAGGATACTCCATATAAAATTTTTGATTACCGGATTATCCTGCTTTCCCTTTACCTGGCAGGAGCTCTCATTCTCCTCTTCCGGATTATCCTTCATATGCGGACAATATGTAAAACAATCATCAAAATGCCGGTCTCTGACCAGAGTGGAGTAAAGGTGATCAGAGCTCCCCGATTTTCCACCCCATTCTCATTTTTTAATTATGTGTTCATCAATCCTTCTGTGAGTGAGACTGAAACCGGAGAAATTATGAACCACGAGCTTGTGCACGTCAGGCAGAAACACTGGTTAGATCTTCTTCTGGTTGAAATTGTTCGGATCTTTCAGTGGATAAATCCTTTTGCCTGGCTCCTTGCAAGGTTCATCAGACTCAATCATGAATATCTTGCTGATGAACTGGCGCTGCTTGGTACTGCAAACCCGGCAATTTACCGGGCAACCCTTGTTAATCAAGTCTTCAGTTCACCGGTTATCAGCCTTTCGAATTCATTTAATTATTCAAACAGCAAAAAACGATTTGAAATGATGAAAACAATAATTTCGTCCCCTTACAGAAAATTGAAGGTACTTGCCATACTGCCTGTTTTTGCAATTATTTTTTATGCCTTCGCAACACCCGAATACAATTATATAGCTCAAATCAGTAAAATACAACCTGATAGTACGACTTCAAAAATCAATATAAAGGAAGTAAAGGGTATTATTTTAGACGAAAACAATAAGCCTGTAGAAGGAGTTAAGATAGTAGTCACAGGGACAAATACAAGAGCAACAACAGATGATACGGGTAATTTCACAATCAGTGATGCATCGAAAGAAGCATCCCTGGTAATTTCCCTGGCCGGATACAAAACCCAGTTCATTAAGGCAGAACTTTCCAGGAAGATGGAGATTATACTGGTTAAGGATCCGGACTACAATAAGCAGGTGGAGATAAGGACGGTCGGGGCTGGAGGAACTTTCTTTACGCCTGTATTTGTAATTGATGGTGTAATAACCGATAAAAGACCAAATGATATTCCGCCATCGGATATAGCTATAGTTAATGTCCTGAAGGATAGAAGTGCTACTGATAAATATGGAGATAAAGGGAAAAACGGAGTGATAGAGATCACCACAAAAAATAAAGCTGCTGAATCAGGTATAAAAGTTCCGTTTAGAAGACGGGCTCAGGAAGATTTTCCGACCTTCCAGGGAGAAAGATATTTTACCTTCAGGAATTGGGTATACAAAAGGGTACAATATCCTTCTGAAGCTCAGACAAATAGAATTGAAGGAAATGTTCAGGTAACTTTTACAGTTGAAGCTGATGGAACAGTAAGTAATGTAAAAGCCACAGGATATGAAGATCTGTTGCTTGCAGATGCAGTGGTACAAGTAGTTAAATCCTCACCAAAATGGGAACCTGCAAAGAATACTGAGGCACAAATCCCATTTGAATCTTCAGTCGATATCAGATTCAGGCTCCCGGATCAGGTAATAATAGATGAAGCTCCTTTTGTCGTTGTGGAGGAGATGCCTATGTACCCTGGTGGTGACGGTGCTCTACTGGATTTTATTAAAGCCAGCATCCAATATCCCGATTCAGCCAAAGCTAAAAAAATAGAAGGAAGAGTAATTGTTAGATTTTGTGTTAATACGGAAGGCAAAGCAGAAAGGATAAGCATATTGAAAGGAGTTCATCCGCTTCTCGATGCTGAAGCTGCGAGGATTGTTAGCCTGGTAGCAGGATTCAAACCAGGAATGCAGGGAGGGCAAGCCGTTAATGTATGGTACATGGTCCCGGTAACCTTTTCCTTGCGGCCGGAAACTACCCAGGCAGCAAGGTCTCAGGAAAATGCCGAAGAGCTATCTGCAGAAACAGAAGTTGACAAAATGCCTGAGTATCCGGGTGGTGTTTCTGCACTTTTAAAATTTATTGCAGAAAACACGCTGTATCCGGAAGAAGCAAAAATTGCGAAGATCCAGGGTAAGGTTATTGTAAGATATGTAATCACAAAAGACGGTTATGTAACTAACATATCTGTTTTAAAAGGTGTTCATCCATTATTGGATGCGGAAGCTGTACGTGTAGTTAGTTTATTTCCAAAATGGGAACCAGGTTTTAAAGGAGGGAAGCCAGTTGATGTATGGTATACAGTCCCTTTAACTTTTACAGTGAAATAGACAATTAATATAAAGAAAAGAAATGCTCTGGCTGTCTTATCTCAGCAAGGCTAAATTTTAGGGGCGGTACATAACAATCATCCCGACTGAACCCATTCCGATAAAAGCCCCATGATGAATGTGTGTATATTGCCGGACTCCATACTATGTTAATCTTGCACCTTATTAAAGGAAGCCGGCAGAGTGATTTTAGAAAGTTCAGCATTGAGGAAGTCACAGGTGAGTATAAGGACTAATGTCAGGCAAACCCATCCAATCCTTCTCATATAGTCGCTTCTCTTTCTCCATTAAACACATGTTTATATTAAAGTTTTGTAAATATTTCAAAATAAATGAATTATGTTAGGATTATCAATATATTATTCGTATATTACAGAATAGGTAGTTTGAAGTTTGTAATTAATAGACTAAATATTTTATTATGGGATACACAATTAAGAAAACAAAAAATTACATAGTCGCCCTGATATCAACAACTAAAGAAACGAAAAAGATAATTTCCGAGGAAGATATCCGGACGCGGGCATTTGAGATCTTTCAGGAGAATGACGTTCCTTCTTCCAGTGAACTGGATAACTGGTACTATGCCGAAAGAGAGTTGAGTGGATATTACAAATAGGTTCACTTCAGATGCTCTTATGATTCATTTTAAGGATCATAAT
>CAZKMH010000175.1:0-2322 GCA_964553395.1 uncultured Rikenellaceae bacterium
TGGTCCGATTCTTCTTGCAGATTCAAAATCAAGGATAGTTTATTCAAATTTTCCTGACTCAACAGGGATTTTAAAGCAGGATGGTGAAATATTTTCAGGTATTTTACCCGATAATGTCAATATTGCAAATACGGCAATTAACTGGAGTGGAAAATCATGGGCAATGATAATGTTGCCCCTTCCTGAAAATAAACAAGAACGGCTGGATTTGCTGTCACATGAACTATTCCATCGTTCTCAACCCGTACTTGGTTTTAAAATGAATAATCCTGCCAATAACCATCTTGATCAAAAAGAAGGAAGGGTGTATCTTCGATTGGAATTGGAGGCCTTACGAAAAGCACTGGCTGCAAAATCCAAATCAGAGATTAAAAGGAATTTAACTAACGCTTTGTATCTTAGAAATCATCGATACCTTATTTACCAAAATGCAAAATCAAGTGAAAACTCTCTTGAACTTAATGAAGGAGTGGCAACATATACTGGTATTTTTATGAGCGGGCGTGATAAAAACCAGATAAAAGATTATTTCGAAAATAAAATAACCGGGTTTCAGAATTATCCAACATTCGTCCGTTCATTTGCATATTTAACTATTCCTCTTTATGGAACTCTTTTAAGTAAATCTGATAAATACTGGAACAAGCAAATAGACAATAATACCAACCTGACTGATTTCTTCATCAAGTCCTTCAGACTACATATTCCTGATACCCTGGGAGTGGAGATTATAAATCAATATGGATTATCGGAAATAAATCCTGACGAGACAATAAGGGAGGAAAGAATTAATCAACTTAAAGTTGAATATAAAGCGAAATTTATTGAACAACCCCATCTGGAAATCACATTTGAAAAAATGAGTGTTTCCTTTGATCCACGGAACATAATGCCAATTGAAGGATATGGTACTGTTTACCCGACATTAAGGGTATCTGATAATTGGGGAATCCTCACAGTCTCTGATGGGGCTCTGCTTGGTACAAACTGGGATAAAATTACTGTAAGCGAACCAACCCTTATAAATAAAGATAAAGTGATTGGAAATGGGTGGACAATTGATCTGAATAGTGGATATTTTATAGAAAAGAATAGTTCTGACAAGAATTATTCACTAAAGAAACAATAAAGTCATTAAGACAGAAGAAGATTACAATTAAGCACTTAGAAGACTTGAAGTACGTGGGAACACTTACGGCAAAACCTGCCACTGGCAAAATGCCAAATTAGTTGCAAGATCATATTTACCTGATATGGTAATCGAGGGAAATGTTTCAGCATAGTTTTGGTACCCACAATAATAAAAGCCTTGATATTGTTGTTTATCAAGGCTTTATTTGTTTGATTTTGCTCCCCAGGTATCCCGAGTACTCGGGAGAACCTACGACCTACGGATTAATCCCGAGTCCTCGGGATCGCTCTAACCAGAATGTTATCCAATAAGTCATTAATAAACTCCTTATTATTCTTTTCATTGACAATCTTCCTGAGAAACTCACTGCTTTTTTGGGCCTTTAAGAACCGCTCAACTCTTATGGCATCTCCCCGGCTATCCGAAATCTCAATAGCCATTAGGAGTTTCCAGGGCCTGAATTTTGAAGTATATTTTAACTCGGGAGAAGCATTGTGTTCAATCAAACGCCTGTCCGGGTCATTGGAATGGCCGACATAGAATTTATCAACTCGCTCTGAAAAAAGAATATATACGTAAAACACGGCAGCGAAAAAAAGGAGGTAAAAATAATTATCTCCTGTTGGTGCTCCCCAGGTATCCCGAGTTCTCGGGAGAACCTACGACCTACGGATTAATCCCGAGTCCTCGGGATCGCTCTAACCAGAATGTTATCCAATAAGTCATTAATAAACTCCTTATTATTCTTTTCATTGACAATCTTCCTGAGAAACTCACTGCTTTTTTGGGCCTTTAAGAACCGCTCAACTCTTATGGCATCTCCCCGGCTATCCGAAATCTCAATAGCCATTAGGAGTTTCCAGGGCCTGAATTTTGAAGTATATTTTAACTCGGGAGAAGCATTGTGTTCAATCAAACGCCTGTCCGGGTCATTGGAATGGCCGACATAGAATTTATCAACTCGCTCTGAAAAAAGAATATATACGTAAAACACGGCAGCGAAAAAAAGGAGATAAAATTAATTATCCCGTGTTGGTGCTCCCCAGGTAGGGCTCGAACCTACGACCTACGGATTAACAGTCCGTCGCTCTAACCAACTGAGCTACTGAGGAATTTTAATTCTCAATCTTTTTTCTGTACCGATCCGCTGATTAATCCCGAATCCACGGGACTGTTCTGACCAACCGGAC
>CAZKMH010000175.1:2422-7623 GCA_964553395.1 uncultured Rikenellaceae bacterium
TGTACCGATCCGCTGATTAATCCCGAATCCACGGGACTGTTCTGACCAACCGGACTACTGAGGAAACAGATTGTTTTTCCTGCTCTATTTAAGCGTGCCAAAAGTAACGGCTTTTAGTGAATTAAGCAATATCTTTGCCGAAATATTTTAAAATGAAAAGGATTCTTGGTATCGGGAATGCCCTGGTCGATATTCTGACGCTGATAAGCGGTGATGATATACTCAGAGATTTTGAGATGCCCAAAGGCAGCATGCAACTTGTTGACGCAGAGAAATCGCAAATAATCCTGAACGGGACAAGTCAATTCAGCAGGGCCTGGTCATCAGGCGGCTCTGCAGCCAATACAATTCACGGATTGGCAATGTTGGGCGCCGATACCGGGTTTATCGGTTCAATTGGCAGGGACGAAACCGGCGATTTCTTTGAAAAAGACATGAAGAGCGCAGGTGTGAATACCCTTCTTATACGCAGGAATTCACCTACAGGAACAGCCCTGGCTCTTATCACCCCGGATTCGGAAAGAACATTTGCCACCCATCTGGGTGCAGCAGTGGAACTTGATAATGACGATCTTAAATCAATGTTGTTCGAAGGTTATGACATCCTTTATCTCGAGGGCTACCTTATTAGCAATTACCCGCTGATCGAGACTGCCTGCCGGCTTGCAAAGGAAAAAGGACTGAAAGTGGCCCTCGATCTTTCAAGCTATAATGTTGTTGAAGCCAACATAGGTTCATTCAGGGACATAATAAACGGATTCGTTGATATTCTTTTCGCAAATGAACAGGAAGCCAAAGCCTATATTGGAGAAGATCCCGAAGCGGCACTTTCGATCCTGTCTGATTCCTGTGATACAGTTATTCTGAAGATCGGGGCGAACGGTTCGCTTATCAGGCATGGAGAGGAATTTATAAAAGTCAGCGCCCTTCCTGTAAAATGCAATGATACAACGGGCGCCGGTGACCTTTATGCAGCGGGATTTCTGTACGGGCTGGCAAAAGACCTGGATCTTGAACAGTGCGGGTTGATCGGTTCGCTGATGGCAGGCAAAGTAATTGAAATTGTGGGAGCAAGAATGGATAAGTCAAGATTCAGGGAAATCAAAAAGGAAATAAAAGGCATAATATGAGAAGGCGACAGTATCCGGATAACCTGTCCCGTAAACCCACAAAACAGATATATCCCATTTTTTAGAAATACTGGGATTTGCAGATATGTTTAAATAGTGCCTGCGATCGTACCTAAACGAATTACTGAAAACAAATTTATTATATTAACATTTGTTAAGTAAATAATATTTTTATTATATTTACATTTGTTAAGTAAATAATGTTTTGTTGGATTCTCCATGTACTGTATTAGGTCAAAAACAAGATAGTAAGCATGAAATTCAAATTGTCAATTTAAAACAATTATTAAGAAATGAAACAATATTCCCTCGGTGAATTTGAAGAACTGGTGCTTCTGACAGTAGCTGCACTGCATGATGAAGCTTATGGTGTAGCGATTCTCGAATTCCTTGAAAAGAAATTGGGAAAGAAGGTAAGCATCAGCGCAGTACACGTAGCCTTAAAACGCATCGAAGATAAAGGCTTTGCAAAATCCAGGTTTGGAGGAATTACCGAAGAGCGAGGTGGCCGGCGAAAGAAATTTTATGTGATAACGTTATTGGGCAAAAGTATGCTCGATACCCAGCATGAATTGAGAACCAGTATTTACAAGCAGATCCCTGAAATATCCTTTGGGTGATGAAAAAAGACCTGCCACCTGACAGAGCACTCAAATTCCTTCGCTGGTTTTGCCGTGAAGACTATCTTGAAGAGATTGAAGGGGACTTAACGGAGATTTTCAAAAAACAACATGAAAGCGCTCCACGAACGGCAAAATGGAGATTTGCGTGGAGTGTGATCAGATACTTCCGACCGGAGTTCTTGAAGCCATTTAAAAAGAATTATCAACCAGATTATGTCAGTATGTATAAAAGCTATTTAAAAATCGGATGGAGAAATCTTCTGAAGAACAAGGGTTACTCTTTGATCAGTATTGGCGGACTGACGTTAGGCTTGACCGTGGCAATGTTTATCGGATTGTGGATTTATGATGAATTTTCATTTAATAAATACCACAAAAACTACAAAGATATTGCGCAGGTGTGGAGTTGCAGCATCGACCCCGAAACAAGTATTATCAGTGGTGGACGGTCCATCCAGTATCCTGTGAGCACTAACCTCAAAAATAACTACCCTCAGTATTTCAAGCATGTACTGTTATCATGGTGGGTGGGTGATAACACGCTTTCATCGGCCGACAAAAAATTCAAAAGAAGAGGAGAATTCATTGAAGGCGGTGTACTCGAAATGCTTTCCTTAAAAATGTTGAAAGGCTCATATGAAAGCCTGAATGATCCATACTCCGTCGTACTTTCAAAATCAACCGCTGAAACAATTTTTGGGCACGATGATCCCATAAATAAAAGTATAAGTATCGACAACCGGATGGTAGTAGTGGTAACCGGAGTTTATGAAGATATCCCAAGGAATAATCATTTCAGCGAAGTGCAGTTTTTTGCACCCTGGTCTTTGTGGCTTTCGTTTAATAATTGGGCTCAGGGAAAGGAAGCCGATTGGTACAACCAGGCATTCAGCATTTACGCGCAATTGCAGCCGGGTATCACAATGGAGGCTGCAAATGCAGTAATAAAAGATCTTTACCAAAAAAATGTCCCGGATGATTATTATAGAACAATAGAGAAATACAAACCATTTGTTCAACTCATTCCAATGAACACATGGCATTTGTATTCCGAATTTGAAAATGGAAAGCCCTCAGGGGGACGTATTACCTATGTCTGGCTTTTTGGCATTGTCGGAGTTTTTGTTTTGCTGCTGGCATGTATCAATTTCATAAACTTAAGTACCGCCCGATCAGAAAACCGGGCCAGGGAAGTGGGTATTCGAAAAGCAACTGGCTCAGGGAAAAGTCAATTAATCTCTCAATTTTTAAGTGAGTCATTCCTTGTGGTGACGTTTGCCTTCATTATGTCAATGGCACTGGTTGCGCTTTTAAGTAACTGGTTTAATGAGCTGGTTGACAAAGACATTGTCCTGCCAATTGGGAATCCGGTATTTTGGATCGTAGCCATATTATGTATAGTAGTCACGAGTTTCACGGCGGGGATATATCCGGCATTTTATCTTTCTTCTTTTCACCCTGATAAAGTGTTAAAGGGCGTTTTACGTTATGGACGATTTGCCGCATTACCCCGAAAAGTCCTGGTTGTGGTTCAGTTTACCGTATCGGTGGTGTTAATAATTGGTACGCTAATCGTTTACCAGCAAATCCAGTATGGCCGGAACCGGTCTATAGGGTACGACAGAAGTACCTTAATTACTGTGGATATGAACGATCCCGACTACAAATACAAACTGGGCGCACTGAGATCTGAATTGATGCGCACAGGAGTTGTATCTGAAGTGGCCGCATCTTCGACCCGGCTTACACATGTCAATAATACTAAAAATGGATGGGAATGGCAGGGGAAAGACCCTTCTTTAGATGCAGAGTTCGCAATATGTAACATAACACATGGCTTTGGTAAAGTCGTGGGTTGGGAGCTCCTGGCCGGGCGTGATTTTTCAAACGAGTTCAGCGGAGATTCACTGTACTCAATTATTATCAACGAATCGGCTGTAAAATATATGGGCTTAAAGAACCCGGTTGGACAACAATTGACCGATCTTGACGAATTCGGGCATAGAAATTGGACATTTATAATAATCGGGGTTGTGAAAGATATGGTAATGGAATCTCCCTATGATCTGGTTAAACCGACACTTTATTTCTTTAATGCCAATGCATCAAGGTGGTTACTTATTAAAATAGATCCTGCAATAAATGCCAATGTCGCTCTACCAAAAATAGAGGCGGTAGTAAGCAAAGTTATACCCTCTGCCTTTTTCGACTATACGTTTGCAGATGAGGAGTATGCCCAAAAATTCAGTCAGGAGGAACTCATTGGCAATCTATCCGGAATCTTCGCGCTGCTTGCCGTTCTTATTTCGTGCCTCGGGCTATTTGGCCTGGCCTCATATGTAGCTGCACAACGCACCAAAGAGATCGGCATCAGAAAAGTAATGGGCGCATCGGTTTTCAGTCTCTGGCGAATGTTATCGAAGGACTTCGTTGTGCTTGTGATCATTTCCTGTTTTATTGCCGTTCCAATAGCATATTATTTTATGAACAGCTGGTTGCAGAAATACCAATACCGGACCGAAATTCCATGGTGGATTTTTTTAGTGACAGGTACCGGGGCAGTGATAATAACATTACTGACGGTAAGTTTCCAGGCGATAAGGGCGGCCATTATGAACCCGGTGAACAGTTTGAAATCAGAATAATGTGATAGGGATCGGTCGCATGACGGTTTCAGAAAGCCTGGGAGATGCCATGAGAGTTGAACTGTTTCCTAAGAATTTCTGCAATGCAACAGAATGAGCAATCCGAACACCTATGGACCTGGTTATAAAAAAAGGGGCTTACCTTTTAAGGAAACCCCTTAATCAATGAAAGAATTAAATATTTATTTTTTATACAAAGCCTTCCCGTAGTATGTTTCATCGCCAAGTTTCATGCGATAGAAGTAGATACCACTAATTTCAGTATTAGGTCTAAATTCAGCCTTGTAATATACTCCTCCATCAACCTGATTGTTGAAAATAGTTGTGACCAGGCGACCTGAAACGTCATAAATATCGATTCGGGCATTACCATTAACCGGAAAAGCAAACTCAAACTGCAGGCTTTCACTAAATGGATTAGGATACAACTTGAGGATAGGATTTACTACTGGAGGTGATATATCAAATTCGAGTTCTCCTGATTTTGTCTTTTCTGAATGGATTACAATTGAACCACCCTCGATTGCAGTTGTAGGTTCTGCATTCTCATCAGTATCGGTTAAGTTATTATCATACACTATTGCTTCATTATTATTTAAATCCCAGATTTTTATGCGGAATTTATCAATCCCTCCACCACCACTAATCTGACCATCAATAGCAGATACCATAAATCCGAAGTTTCCTGTGCCATTGACCATTCCCTGACCTTTAAAATTTGCTTTAGCCCCAGCAATAACAAGGCGCATATCCTCGTAAGATGAGCTCTGGAAGTTAAGGTCAGCAGCTTTGAACTGGAATTC